>NZ_JBJGYX010000030.1:0-56215 GCF_054050195.1 Geodermatophilus sp. SYSU D00710 | reverse complement strand
CCCCCCCCCCCCCCCCCCCCCCCCCCCCCCCCCCCCCCCCCCCCCCCCCCCCCCCCCCCCCCCCCCCCCCCCCCCCCCCCCCCCCCCCCCCCCCCCCCCCCCCCCCCCCCCCCCCCCCGGGAGGGGCGGCCCGCGGGCTCAGGCGGCGGTGGCCTCGGGCACGGCGCGGCCGTCGCGCAGGGCGCGCAGCAGGGCGATGTCGCGGGCATGGCCGCGGTCGGCGCTGGGGGTCTCGACCACCACCGGCACGCCGGCCATCGACGGGTGGGTCATGAGCTCGGCGAACGCGGCCACCCCGATCGAGCCCTCGCCGATCGTGGTGTGCCGGTCGCGCTTGGAGCCGCACTCGTCGAGGGAGTCGTTGGCGTGCACCAGGCCCAGCCGGCCGGGGCCCACGGTGGCCTCCAGCGCGTCGAGCACCGCCGTCGTCCCACCGGGGGTTGCCAGGTCGTGGCCGGCGGCCCACGCGTGGCAGGTGTCCAGGCAGACGCCGACCCGCGGGTGCATGTCCAGCGCCGCGAGGTACGGGCCGAGGTCCTCGACGGTGGCCGCCAGCGACCGGCCGCCGCCCGCGGTGGGCTCGACCAGCAGCCGCGGGCCGTCGTCGGGGAGCGCGTCGAGCACCGGCAGCAGCCGCTCCCGCAGCTGCCGCAGCGCCGCCTCGTAGCGGTCCTCGTCGACGGCCGACCCGGCGTGCACGACGACGCCGCGCGCGCCGAGCTGCACGCCGCGGGCGAGGTCGGCGGCGATCACCTCGACGGAGCGGTCGACGGTGGCCGGGGTCGGGGAGCCGACGTTGACCAGGAACGGCGTGTGCACGAACGCCGGCACACCGCGCTCGGCCAGCCCCGCGACGAAGGCCGCGTCCTGCGCGGGGTCACCGGCGCTGCGCCGCCAGCCGCGGGGATTGCCGACGAACACCTGCACCGCCTGCGCACCGACGTCGTCGGTGTAGCGCAGCCCGCCGGTGGCCAGGCCCCCGGCCACCTGGATGTGCGCCCCGACGGGGGTCGCGCTCACCCGAAGCTGAGCAGCAGGCTGACCTCGCTGCCCTGGTCGACGACGGTGCCCCCGGCGGGGCTCTGCCGGTACACCCGGTCGCCGGTGATGAAGGTCGACGTGGTGACCTGCAGGCCCGCCGCCTCGAGCGCGGCGGTGGCGTCGGCCGCCCGCTGCCCGGTCACGTCGGGGACGGTGACCTGCGGGACGCCGATCGACACCTGGATGGTGACCTCGCTGCCGTAGGGGGCCTCCTGCCCCGGCGCCGGGCTCACCGCCATGACCGCGTCGGTGGCGACGTCGGCGCTGCGGCCCTCGGTGCGCACCACGGTGAAGCCGAGGTCCTCCAGGTTGGCCTGCGCGGCGTCCGCGCCCTGGCCGACCACGTTCGGCACGCCGACCGGCGCCCGGCCGAGGCTGACCGAGACCGTGACCGGCTGGTCGCGGCGCAGGTCGGTGCCCGGCTCGGGGTCGAAGCCGGTGACCGCGCCGGCCGGCACCTCCTCGTCGTACACCTCGGTCTCGGTGAGGACGATCGGGACGCCCCGCAGCCGGTCCCGGACGGTCTCGATCGGCTGGCCGACCAGCGCGGGGTCGACGGTGAAGCGCTCGGGACCCTTGGACACGACCAGCTCGACGTCGGTGCCGCGGATGGCCTCGCCGCCCTCGGGGTCGGCGGAGATGACCACGCCCTCGGGCACGTCCTCGCTGAACTGGTCCTCGGCGAACACCGGGTCCAGGTTGGCGCCCTGCAGCAGGTCGACGGCGGCCGCGCGGTCGCTGCCCACGATCTCGGGCACCTGCGTCCAGCGGCCCGAGCCCATCCACCAGCCGACCGCGCCGACGGTGACGGCGAGGAGCAGCACGACGGCCAGCGCCAGCCGCGCCCGGCGGCGGCGCAGGTGCGGCGCCAGACCCGGCCGCAGCGCCGGCGCGGGACGGCGGCCGCCGACGTCGGCGGTGGGGCCGGCGCCCATGCCGGGCAGCATGCTGGTGCGCCCGCCGCGCCCGCCCGCCGTCGATCCGGACCGGCCGCTGCCGAGCACCTCGGTGCCGGGCTCGTCGGACGCCGGCTCGCTCGGGTGCCGCCGGGCAGGCCGGTTGGTCGGGCGGATGGTGGCCGGGCCCGCCGAGCTGCGGCCCGTGGGCACCGGCACGCGGGCCAGGCCCAGATCGGTGCGCACGTCCTCGAGGTCGGCGAGGAACGACCCGGCGTCCAGCGGCCGGACGGCCGGCTCGCGGCGGGTGGTGCGCTTGACCAGCTCGTCGACCTGCCACGGGACCGCCGGCACCTCCGAGGAGGGCAGCGGGACGTCGTGGTGCACGTGCTGGTAGGCCACCGCCAGCGGGGTGTCGCCGCCGTAGGGCGGGTGACCGGTGAGCATCTCGAACAGCACCAGCCCGGCGGCGTAGACGTCGCTGCGGGCGTCGGCGCGGCCGCGCTCGAGCTGCTCGGGGGAGAGGTAGGCGACGGTGCCGATGAGCACCCCGCCGGTGTGGCTGGTCTGGCCGGTGCCGGTGAGCGCGCGGGCCAGGCCGAAGTCGGCCACCTTGACCGTGCCGTCGTGGCCGATGAGCACGTTCTCGGGCTTGACGTCGCGGTGCACGATCCCGGCGCGGTGCGCCGCGGCCAGCCCGGCGAGCACCGGCTCGAGGACGGCGAACGCCTCGGCCACGGTGAGCCGGCCGCGGGCCTGCAGCAGGTCGCGCAGCGTGCGGCCGCGGACCAGCTCCATGACGAGGAACACCAGGCCCTGGTCGCTGCCCTGGTCGCTGACCGAGACGACGTTGGGGTGGCTGAGCATCGCCGCGGCGCGCGCCTCGCGGGTGAACCGGCCGACGAAGGTCGGGTCGTGCGCCAGGTGCTCGGCCATGACCTTGACCGCGACGGTGCGGTGCAGCCGCAGGTCGGTGGCGGCGTAGACGGTGGACATGCCGCCGCGCGCGAGTCGCTCCTCGAGGCGGTAGCGCCCCTCGAGGACGAGGCCGACCACGGGGTCGGTCACGGCGGTGTCCACGCGACGAGTCTAGGAGCGACCGCCGCGGAAGCCGTCCGCACACGCGGACCGCCGTGCCGGTGGGCACCCTCCCGTCACACCGGTCACGGCAGGGCCCGCGGGGATCAGGGTCCCTGATCGTGCGGCGTCCTCCCTCACGGTGGGACGTGAGGGAGGACGCCCGACGATCAGGTCACCTGATCGTCGGGCGGGCGGGGTCGACGCCTCAGTCGAGCGTCAGACCGGGGTAGAGCGGGTGGGCGGCGACCAGCTCGGCGGCGGCCGCGCGGGTCTTGTCGGCCAGGCCCGCGTCGACGGCGTACTTCGCCTTCGAGGGCGAGCCGTCGCGTGTCGCCGTCGGGCTGGTGTGGGACAGCACGTCGACGACGAGCTCGGCGGTGCGGTCGAACTCGGCGGCGCCGAAGCCGCGGGTGGTCAGCGCCGGGGTGCCCAGCCGGACGCCGGAGGTGTACCAGGCGCCGTTGGGGTCGGCCGGGATCGCGTTGCGGTTGGTGACGATGCCGGCGTCGAGCAGCGCGGACTCGGCCTGGCGGCCGGTGAGCCCGAAGGTCGACACGTCGAGCAGCACGATGTGGTTCTCGGTGCCGCCGGTGACCAGCCGGGCGCCGCGGCGGGACAGGCCCTCGGCCAGGGCGACGGCGTTGTCGACGACGGCCTGCGCGTAGCCGGCGAACTGCGGGCGGCGGGCCTCGGCGAAGGCGACCGCCTTGGCGGCCATGACGTGCGGCAGCGGCCCGCCGAGCACCATCGGGCAGCCGCGGTCGACCGAGTCGGAGTACTCGGGCTGGGCCAGCACGAACCCGCCGCGCGGGCCGCGCAGCGACTTGTGGCTGGTGCTGGTGACCACGTGGGCGTGCGGCACCGGGTCGAAGTCGCCGGTGAACACCTTCCCGGCGACCAGGCCGGCGAAGTGCGACATGTCGACGACCAGCGTCGCGCCCACCTCGTCGGCGATCTCGCGCATCCGGGCGAAGTCGACCTTGCGCGGGTAGGCGGAGTAGCCGGCCATGAGGATCAGCGGGCGGAACTCGCGGGCCCGGGCGGCCACGGCGTCGTAGTCGAGCAGTCCGGTCGCGGGGTCGGTGCCGTAGGAGGACTGGGCGAACATCTTGCCGCTGATGTTCGGGCGGAAGCCGTGGGTGAGGTGACCGCCGGCGTCCAGGCTCATGCCGAGCATCCGCTGGTCGCCGAGGGCGTGCCGCAGGGTGGCCCAGTCCTCGTCGGTGAGGTCGTTGACGTGCCGGACGCCGGCCCGCTCGAGCGCCGGGGACTCGATCCGCTGGGCCAGCACCGCCCAGAACGCGACCAGGTTGGCGTCGATGCCCGAGTGCGGCTGGACGTAGGCGTAGGGGGCGCCGAACAGCTCCCGGGCGTGCTCGGCGGCCAGCGCCTCGACGGTGTCGACGTTCTGGCAGCCGGCGTAGAAGCGGTGGCCGACGGTGCCCTCGGCGTACTTGTCCGACAGCCAGTTGCCCATGGTCAGCAGCACCGCGGGCGAGGCGTAGTTCTCGCTGGCGATGAGCTTGAGCGAGGCGCGCTGGTCGGCCAGCTCGGCGCCGATCGCGTCGGCGACCCGCGGCTCGACCTCGGCGATGACCGACAGCGCGCTGCGGTAGGCGGTCGAGGCGGCGGTGGCGTCGAAGGCGGGGGTCACGTCGGTCATGGGAGGGCTCCTGCGCGGTCGGTGGTCGGCTCTGCCCAGGCGCCCGGCGGGGGAGGTGCAGGCCGCTCCCCGGTGGTGCCCCACCTCGATGCGCCAGTCACGGCCCGCCGCCGATCCTAGCCCGCGACGGCCCCGCGGCCGGGCTGCGTCCTAGGCTCGGACCGTGCCGTCCGACCAGATGCAGACGATGACACCGGCCGAGGTGGCCGACGTCCTGGGGGTCTCGCCCAACAAGGTCCGCCAGCTCGTGCGGGAGGGCAAGCTGCTGGCCGTGCCCGGCAGCGGCAACAGCCGCATCCCCGCGGACTTCCTGCAGGACGGCGCGGTGCTGCGGCACCTGCCCGGGCTGATCACCGTCCTGCGCGACGGCGGGTACAGCGACGCCGAGGTGTTCGAGTGGCTCTTCCGCGCCGACGAGTCGCTGCCGGGGACGCCCGTCGAGGCGCTCCGCGGCGACCGGCACACCGAGGTCACCCGGCGCGCGCAGGCCCTGGCCTTCTGAGGGACGAGGCACCTTTTGAAGGACGAGGCATAGGAAGCTCTCCGCACGCATCGGCGACCGATACGTGCGGAGAGCTTCCTATGCCTGGCGGCGCCGCGTCCTGAGCCGCACGGCCTGGGCGCTCGCGAGCCGGCGGGCGAAGACGCCGAGCCGCCGCGGCTTGGACACGGTCACCCGCCGGTCGAGCACCCGGTAGTCGGCGCGCTCGATCTCGGTGAGGATGCCGCCGTAGAGCGCGGTGGCCGCCCGCACGCAGTCGCGGGACTCCGGCGCGAGCATCGGCGTCCCGGGAGCGGCGTCGTCGTAGCGGCGGCGCACGATCGCGACCATCTCCTGCATCAGCGCCCGGAACCGGGCGTCGTACCGCTTGCCCTCGAGCTGCTCGCGGGTCACGCCGTGCGCGGCCATGACGTCGGCGGGCAGGTAGACCCGGCCGCGGTCGGCGTCCTCGGCGACGTCGCGCAGGAAGTTGGTCAGCTGGAAGGCCTCGCCCAGCGCGATGGCGTGCGGGGCGGCCTCCTCGCGGGTCACGCCGGGCGCGGTGCCCAGGACGGGGAGCACCTGCAGGCCGATCACCGCCGCCGAGCCCCACATGTACCGGTCGAGCGCGGCGATGTCGGCGTAACCGGTGACCGTGAGGTCGCTGGTCATCGCGGCGAGGAAGTCGACGAGGTGCTCGACCGGGATGGCGTACCGGCGGTAGGTGTGCACCGTGGCGAGGCGCACCGGGTCGTCGGACCAGCCGGCCTCCAGCTCGGCCAGCAGCGCCCGTGACCAGTCGGCGAGGTCGGCCTCGGGGTCGGCGCCGGGGTGGTCGACCAGGTCGTCGGCGGTCCGCGCGGCGGCGTAGAGCGCGTGGATCGCCGGACGGCGGTCGGCGGTGAGCAGCCGGGTGGCCAGGTGGTAGCTCTTCCCGTGCTCGGCGTTGACCGCCGCGCAGTACCGGTAGGCGGCGTCGAGCCGGGCCTGCCGCTCGGCCTGCGTGAGCGGCCGCTCGGTGGCGGTCATGCCCGCACCGGCCCGGTGATCCGCTCGGCGGCCAGCCGGCCGGAGATGACCACCATCGGGACGCCGACGCCCGGCTGCACCGACGAGCCGGCCAGCACCACGTTCTCCGGCCCGCGGCGGGGCAGCGTGGGCGTCCGGAACGGGCCGGTCTGCCCGAAGGTGTGGGCCAGGGCGAACGGCGTGCCGGCGGCCATGCCCTGCCGGGCCCAGGTCAGCGGGGTGTCCACGTGCTCCACCTCGATCGCGTCGGTCAGTCCGGTCCAGCCGCGGGCCTCGAGCACGCCGAGCAGCTCCTCGCGGTAGCGCGGGGTCAGCGCGTCCCAGTCGATGCCGGGGTTGCCGCCCGAGCGCGGGTCCAGGTTCGGCGCGGGCGCGACCACGCTGAGCACCTGCCCGCCGTCGGGGGCGAGCGAGCGGTCGGTGACCGAGGGCATGCTCACCAGCAGGCTGGGGTCGCTCATCGGCCGGCCGTCGCGGGTCAGCTCGTCGAACACCTCGCGCCAGGCGGCGCCGAAGCTGATGGTGTGGTGCGCCTGGCCGGGCAGCTCGCCGCGCACCCCGAGGTGCAGGGTGACGCAGGAGGGCGAGTACACCGGCCGGCGGCGGGAGAGGCCGGGCACCAGCCGCTCCGGGACGTCGGCGGTGACGACGACGGCGTCGGCGGGCAGCCGCTCACCGCCCGCGAGGCACACCCCGGTGACCCGCCGGCCCCGGACCTCGAGCTGCTCGACGGTCGCGCCGTACCGGAACACCACGCCGGCGTCCGCGGCCGCGGCGGCCATCGCCCGTGGCACCGCGCCGATCCCGCCCACCGGGTGCCAGACGCCGGCGCCGATGTCGAGCTGGGCGATGACCGCGTAGGCGGCGATGGCGCGGAACGGCGAGACCCCGGCGTAGAGGGCCTGGAAGCTGAACAGCCGCCGCAGCCGGTCGTCGTCGAAGAAGCGGGCCACGTGCGCCGACAGCCGGCCGAACCCGCCGCGCCGGACCAGCGCCCACAGCTGCGGGCCGAGCAGGTCCAGCGGGGTGTCGAGGTTGCGGTCGATGAAGGTGGTCAGCTGCAGCCGGTAGAGCTCGGCGAGGTCGGCGAGGTACCGGCGCAGCGCGGCGGCCTCGGCCGGGCCGGCCAGCGCCTCGACCTCCGCGGCGAACGCGTCGACGTCGGCGTGCACGTCCAGGTGCGAGCCGTCGGCGAACTGCGCCCGGTAGGTGGTCTCCAGCGGCACCAGCGTCAGCCGGTCCTCCAGCCGCTCCCCGACGGCGGCCAGCGTGTCGGCCACCAGCTCGGGTGCGGTGAAGACCGACGGGCCGGTGTCGAGGACGTAGCCGTCGCGGGCGACGACGCCGGCCCGGCCGCCGGGCCCGTCGGCGCGCTCGACGACGGTCACCTCGCGGCCGGCGCCGCGCAGCCGCAGCGCCGTGGCCAGGCCCGCCAGGCCCGCGCCGATCACGACGACCCGGTCGGTCGCCCCGGGGACGGTGCGCACGCTCAGGCGGTCCGGGAGGTCGCGGCCACGGCGAGCGCGTCGAGCGCGGCGCGGGCCTCCTCGGCGATGGGCGCGTCGGCGATCGCGGCGCGGGCGGTGGCGGTGCGCTCGGTGATCCGCTCCTCCACCCGGGCCCGCGCGCCGGTGTCCTCGATGAGCCGGCGCAGCGCGTCGAGCTCGTCGGCACCGCAGTCGGGGTCGCCGAGGCACTCGCGCAGCAGTCGGAGCCCGGCCTCGTCGGCCTCCTCCTCGGCCAGCGCGATCAGCAGCGTCTGCTTGCCCTCGCGCAGGTCGTCGTCAGCGGACTTGCCGGTGACGGCGGGGTCGCCGAACACGCCGAGGACGTCGTCGCGGAGCTGGAACGCCTCGCCCAGCGGCAGGCCGACCGCGGTGTAGACGTCGGCGGCGCGCGGGCCGGCGCCGGCGAGGGCCGCGCCCAGCTGCAGCGGGCGCTGCACGGTGTAGCCGGCGCTCTTGTAGCGGGCGACGGTGAGCGCGCCCTGGGCGCCGGGCAGCCCGCCGGCGGCGCGCAGCAGGTCGAGGTACTGCCCGGCGGTGACCTCGGTGCGCATGGTGTCCCACACCGAGCGAGCGCGGGCCAGGGCCGGGCCGGAGATGCCCGAGCGGCGCAGCAGCTCGTCGGACCAGACCAGCGCGAGGTCGCCGACGAGGATCGCCGCTCCCACGCCGAAGGCGTCGCCGTCGCCGGCCAGGCCGCCGTCGCCGTGGCGGGCGGCGAAGCCGACGTGCGTGGCCGGGCGGCCGCGGCGGGTGAGCGCGCCGTCCATGACGTCGTCGTGGACCAGGGCGCTGACGTGCACGAACTCCAGGGCGGCGACCGCGCGCAGCACCGCGGCGTCGTCCTCGGCCGGGCCGGTGACGTCCTCGGCCACCCCGCGCCAGCCCCAGTAGGCGAAGGCCGGGCGCAGCCGCTTGCCGCCGTCGGCCAGCGCGCACACCTCGTCGACGACGGGGGTGAGGGAGGGGTCCATCCCGGCCAGCGTGGCCCGCTGCTCCTCGAGGAAACCGGTGAGCGCGGCCGACACCGCGCCCCGGATGCGGCCCAGGTCGGCGGCTGCCAGGGAGGGCGGCAGCGGTCGGACCACGGATCCTCGTTGCTCCGCCGCGCCGGTGATCACGCGGCCAGTATCGCCCCACCGAGTCGCGCGCGTCCTGTTCGGGTGGTCGCTCACGGGACCTCCTGCCGCTTCCGTACCGGTACCGATCTCCTTCGCCCCGGACCGCGCGGACGGATGCAGGAGGCTGGACGGGGACGCCCGTACCCTCGGACCCCGTGACCGCCAGCGTCCGCGAGCTGCTCGCGACCTCCAGGCCGACCTGGTCGTTCGAGTTCTTCCCCGCGAAGACCCCCGAGGGCGAGGCCCAGCTGTGGACGGCGCTGCGCCGGCTGGAGCCGCTGCGGCCCTCGTTCGTCTCGGTGACCTACGGCGCCGGCGGCTCCACCCGGGAGGGCACCGTCGCGGTCACCGAGCGGATCGCCGCGGAGACCACGATGACCCCGCTGGCGCACCTGACCGCCGTCGGCCACTCCGTCACCGAGCTGCGCCACGTGGTCAGCCGGCTGGCCGCCGCCGGCGTGCACGACCTGCTGGCGCTGCGCGGCGACCCGCCGGGCCGCGACCCGCAGGCCGAGTGGGTCAAGCACCCCGAGGGCCTGCAGTACGCCGCCGAGCTGGTGGAGCTGATCCGGTCGATGGGCGACTTCTCCGTCGGCGTGGCCGCCTTCCCCGAGCGGCACCCGCGCTCCCCGGACTTCGACACCGACGTCGAGATGTTCGTGCGCAAGTGCCGGGCCGGTGCGGACTTCGCCATCACGCAGATGTTCTTCCGCGTCGAGGACTACCTGCGGCTGCGCGACCGGGTGGCCGCCACCGGCTGCGAGGTGCCGATCATCGCCGGGGTGATGCCGGTGACCAACGCCCGGCAGATCACCCGGATCGTGCAGCTGTCGGGCCAGGCGTTCCCCGAGGACCTCGCCGCCCGCTTCGCCGAGCTCGACGGCGACCGGCCCGAGGACCGGGCGGCGGTGCGCGCCTACGGCGTCGAGGTGGCGACGGCGATGTGCCGGCGGCTGCTGGACGAGGGCGTGCCCGGCATCCACTTCATCACCATGAACCGGTCGACGGCGACGCGTGAGGTGTACGCCAACCTCACCGATCCGCGGACCGGCACCGCGGTGCCCTCGCCGCTGGCCGCCACCCCCTGACACCGGTCCCTAGACCGACACCCGGTTGCCGGGCGCGAGCAGCTCCGCGGTCATCCGCGCGGCCCGTCGCAGGGCCACCCGCTCGGCCAGGTACCCCCCGACCACGCCGATGACGGGCAGCTGCGCCAGGGCCCGTGCGCCGATCCGGCCCTTGGGCCGGGCGTCGAGCGCCTCGTCGATGCGGGACAGCAGCCGGGCGGCCCGCCAGACGGTGCGGACCGCCCCGGCGAGCCCCGCCCGCTCCTCGCGGGCACCGAGCGCGGCCTCGGTGTAAGCGCCGCGCACCCGCTCAAGCAGCGGGCGCACCCGGTCGGGGGGCAGGTCGCGGGCCAGCAGCACCCGCGAGAGCAGCGACACCCGCTCGGCGGGGTCGGTCACCCCGTGCTCGCCCGCGACGCCGAGCACCACCAGCGACTGCACCGCCGTGCCGACGGTGTTCTGCAGCGGCAGCAGGTCGGCCAGCCGCCCGGCCAGCCGGGGCAGCCCGCCGGCCGCGGCGGCCACCATCGACGCGCGGTCGGCCCACCACGCGTCGCGCTCGGCCACCGGCGACCCGGGCGGGCGGCCCAGCCGCTGCACGAGGGGCGCGGTCAGCCGGTCGACCCGGCGCAGGACGTCGACGACGACGGCGTCGCTGAGGGGAGGGGCCATGGGGTGGAGGTACCCCTGACCGCGGTCGCTCCATGCGCGCCCGCTCCCTGCGCCGACTGACGCCGACGTCGCACCGGACGGCTTGCCCGGCGCTCGTACCGTGGCGCGCATGTCGGGGTACGGGCGCGCCCGCCGGTGGGGGGTGCTCGCCGCGCTGCTCACGGTCCTGGGCGCGCTGCCCGCCGTCGTCGCCGCACTGCCGGCCGAGGACTCCGACGTCGCCGCGGGCGACCTGCGCGACGCCGTCCTGGCCAGCGCCGACGTGGGGTTCTCCGGCTACGCGGTCTCGGCCGGCGGGCTGACCCTGCCGGTGAGCGACCAGCTGCCGGCGGTGGCCGACCTGCTCAGCGACCGCGTCCAGTTGCGCGTGTGGTGGCGCAGTGAGGACGAGCACCGGGTCGACGTCGTCACCGCCGCGGGGGAGACCGGCGTGCACGTCGGCCCGGCCGGCACCTGGACGTGGGAGTACGAGTCGTCCACCGCCGAGCGCACCGGACCGGCGCCGCTCGCGTTGCCCGCACCGCCGGACCTGGTCCCCGCCGCCCTCGGCCGGCGGCTGCTGTCGGAGGCCGCCGACGACGAGCTGTCGCGCATCGGGGCGCGCCGGGTGGCCGGCCGCGACGCGCTGGGCCTGCGGCTGGTCCCGGCTGCGGCCGCCGCGTCGGTGGCCCGGGTCGACGTCTGGGCCGACGCGGCCACCGGCCTGCCGCTGGCCGTGGAGGTGGTGGCCGACGGCGCCGACGCCCCCGCCCTCCACACCCGCTTCCTCGACCTCGACCTCACCGAGCCCCCGGCCCGGGTCGTCGCCTCCGCCCCGCCGCCGGGCGCCCGCGTCCGCGACGGGCAGGACGCCGGCGGGCTGCTGGCCGAGGCCGGGCGCCGGCTCGCCGAGGTGGCGCTGCCCGCGGAGCTGGCCGGCCTGCCGCGGCGGACGCTCGAGGGCGCGCCGTCGTCGGTCGGGGTGTACGGCCGCGGTGTCACGCTGCTCGCCGTCGCCCCGGTCCCCGCCCGGCTGGCCGGCGGGCTGCAGGCGGCCGTGCGCGCCAGCCCCGACGCCGTCGTGGACCGCTGGGGCGCTCGGGTGGCCGCCGGGCCGCTGGGGCTGATGCTGGTGGAGCGGCCCGGCTCCGGCACGTACGTCCTGACCGGCACGGTGACGCCCGACGCGCTCGCCGAGGCCGCCGGGCAGGTCCCCGGCGGAGCGCCGTGACCGCGGTGATCCGCACCCGCGGGCTGGTGAAGCAGTTCGGCCGGGTGCGCGCCGTCGACGGGATCGACCTCGACGTCCGCGCCGGCGACGTCTACGGCTTCCTCGGCGCCAACGGCTCGGGCAAGACGACGACGGTGCGGATGCTGCTCGGGCTGGTGCTGCCCACCCGCGGCGAGGTCGAGCTGCTCGGCGGCCGCATGCCGCGCGCGGGCCGGCGGGTGCTGCCGCGCGTGGGCGCGCTCGTCGAGGGCCCGGCCCACTACCGGCACCTGTCCGGCGCGGCCAACCTGGCGCTGCTCGACGCCGCCGGCCCGGGCGGCCCGCGCCGCACGCGGAGGCGGCGGATCGCCGAGGTGCTCGAGCAGGTGGGCCTCGGCGGGGTCGGACGGCGCAAGGTCGGCGCGTACTCCCTCGGCATGCGCCAGCGCCTGGGACTGGCCGGGGCGCTGCTGCGGCGGCCGGAGCTGCTGGTCCTCGACGAGCCCACCAACGGGCTCGACCCGCAGGGCATCCACGAGGTCCGGGAGCTGCTGCTCGAGCTGCACCGGGGCGGGACGACCGTGTTCCTCTCCAGCCACCTGCTCGCCGAGGTGGAGCAGCTGTGCAGCCGGGTGGGCGTGCTCGACCGCGGCCGCCTGGTGCTGCAGGAGGAGCTGGCGCGGCTGACCGCACCCACCGGCGCCACCGTCGTCGACACCCCGGCGCCCGAGCGGGTGCGCGCGGTGCTCGACGGCCGGGTGCTGCACGCCGACGGCGGGCGGCTGGTCGTGCGCGGGTCCGACCCGGCCGAGGTCAACGCGCTGCTGGTGGGCGCCGGCGTGCCGGTGACCGGCCTGGCGCTGCAGCGCCCCACGCTCGAGGAGGTCGTGCTCGCCGCCGCGGGCAGCAGCGCCGACCGGGTGGACCGGCCGTGATCGGGGTCGAGCTGGCGAAGACGTTCCGCCGGCCGCGGACCTGGACGACGATCGCCCTGCTCAACGCACTGCCGGTGCTCGTGGCGGTGCTGCTCCGGGTCACCGACCTCGCCCCGCGGCCGGGGGAGGGGCCGCCGTTCCTGTCCGCCGTGCTGACCAACGGGGCGCTGTTCCCGCTCGCGGCGCTGGCCATCGTGCTGCCGTTGTTCCTGCCGATCGCGGTCGCGGTGGTCAGCGGGGACGCCGTCGCCGGCGAGGCGCAGGCAGGCACGCTGCGCTACCTGCTCGTCCGCCCGGCGGGCCGCACCCGGCTGCTGGTGGCCAAGCTCGTCGCGGTGATGGCCTTCGTGGTCGTCACCGTCGTGGTGGTGGCCGCGGTCGGCTACGTCGTCGGCACCCTGCTGTTCGACGCACGGCCCGCGGCCGGGACGTCGGTGTCGGGGACGTCGCTGACCACCCGGGAGCTGGCCGGCCGGACGCTCATGGCCGTCGGCTACGTCGCCGTCTCCATGCTCGGCGTCGCCGCGTTCGGGCTGTTCTTCTCCACGCTGACCGACTCGCCGCTGACCGCCGCGCTCGGGGCGCTGGCGGTGCTGGTCACGTCGTCGCTGCTGTTCACCCTCGACGCCGCCTCGCCGATCGCGCCCTACCTGCCCACGCGCTACTGGCTGGCCTTCGTCGACCTGTTCCGCGACCCGGTGCTGTGGCGCGACGTCGTCCGCGGGCTGGCGCTGCAGGGGGTCTACGTCGGCGTGCTGCTGACCGCCGCGTGGGCCAACTTCACCACCAAGGACGTCACGAGCTGAGGCCCGCCGCGGCCAGCCCCGCCCGGACCTCGGCGACCTCAGCGTCACCGGCCGGCACCTGCGGCAGCCGCACCGCCGCGGACGGCAGCCGCCCGAGCAGCGCCAGCGCCAGCTTCGAGCGCAGCGCCCCGTTGCCCGTGCCGCACACCAGGTCCACCACCGGCAGCACGTCCAGGAACGTCTTCCGGGCGGCGGCGAGGTCGCCGGCCTCGGCCAGCGCGACGACCTCCGCCAGGCGGTCGCCCACCAGGTGGCCGCTCGTGCTGACCAGCCCGACGGCGCCCACGGCGAGGAAGGGGAGCAGCAGGTGGTCGTCCCCGCAGTACCAGGCCAGCCCCGTGTCGGCGACCAGCCGGGTGGCGGCCGCGACGTCGCCGGTGGCGTCCTTGACCGCCACCACCCGCGGGTGGCCGGCCAGCCGGTGGTAGGAGCCGGCGGTCAGCCGCACGCCGCTGCGGGCCGGGACGTCGTAGAGGGTCACCAGCAGGTCGGTGGCGTCGGCGACCGCCGTCAGGTGCGCGACCACGCCGTCCTGCGAGGGGCGGGAGTAGTACGGCGTGACCGCCAGCAGCCCGGTGGCCCCGGCGTGGGCGGCCTGCTGGGCCATCGCGACGGCGTGCCGGGTGTCGTTGGACCCGGCGCCGGCCAGCACGGCGGCGCGGCTCCCGACCGCGTCGGCGACCACGCGCACCAGGTCGACCTTCTCCCGGTCGGACGTCGTGGGCGCCTCACCGGTGGTGCCGTTGACCACCAGGCCGTCGTGCCCGCGGCGCCGGCCTGCCTCACCGGAGCGCGTCCTCCCTCGCCGGAGCGCGTCCTCCCGCACCGGAGCGCGTCCTCCCGCACCGCAGCGCGTCCTCCCGCACGTCCCACCGTGGGGGAGGACGCCGCACGATCAGGTCACCTGATCGTGGACGAGCACGCCGGCCCGCCCTCAACCGCCGAGGCGGGCGCAGTCGGCGGGGCCCAGCGGCACCGGGTCGCCGGGCGCCAGCTCGGCCACGACCATCGCCTGGACGAGCGGGTCGCGCGGCAGGTCGCCGTGCCCGACCTGCGCGCCGGCGCACACCGACTGCACCTCCAGCTCGACGGCGCCCTCGAGCCGGGCGGACTCGGGCGGTGTGACGGTCTCGTCCTGCGCGGTCCAGATCGACACCCAGGTCGCCCCGTCGGGCGTCTCGTCGCCGGCGTTGAGCGCCGCCAGCAGCTCGCTGTCGGTGGCCAGCTGCCGGCACGCCTCGGGGCACTGACCGGGGGCGAGGGTGACGGCGAGGTCGGCGAGCGTGGTGCCGTGGTGCGGCGACCCGAGGGTGACCACCCGCCGGGCGACGTCGGCACCGCCGTCCGCGACCCACAGCCGGGCGACCACCCCGCCGGCGGAGTAGCCGACGACGTCGACGCTGTCCGCGCCGGTGCGGTCGAGCGCCGCGCCGGCGGCCTGGTCCAGCGCGTCGGCCGCGGCGGCCAGATCGCCGGTGCCGTCGCCGGGCAGCGCGACGACGGTGGCGTCGCGGCCCTCCGCGGTCAGCCGGTCGGCCAGCGACGCCAGCGCGCCGGTGCCGCCGCCGTAGCCGGGGACCAGCAGCACCGGACCCGGCTCCTCCTGCGACACGGGGACGGCCGGCGCGGCGTCGCCGGTCCGGCCGGTGAGGACGAGCACCGTCGCGGCCACGGCGGCCGCGACGACGAGCGCGAGCAGGACCAGCAGCAGGCGGCGGCGGGCGGGGGCGAGGCCGGCGAGCACGGGTCCACTGTCCCCGGTCCCGCCGGGCGGCGGAGGGGCTGGGAGACACTGCGCGCGTGCTGAGCCGCGACGAGTACCTCGCCGAGTGGTCGCGCTGGCACGGTGGCACCGACCCCGCGGCCAGCCGGCTGGTGCGCGGCTGGCTGACGCTGGCCTACACGCTGGCCCGGGCGGTGTCGTGGCTGCCGCCGCTCGCGGCGACCGCGCTCGGGCTGCTGGTGGCGCTGGCGGCGGTCGGCCCGGCGCTGGCCGGCGGGGCGTGGCTGGTCGCCGCGGGCCTCCTGGTCGGGCTCTCCGGCCTGCTCGACTCCCTCGACGGGGCGCTCGCGCTGGCCGGCGGCCGGGCCTCGCGCCGCGGCTACGTGCTCGACTCCGCCGTCGACCGGCTCACCGAGGCCGGGTACGCGGGAGCGCTGTGGGCCGCCGGGGCGCCGGGGTGGCTGGCCGCCGGCTTCGGGGCCTTGTGCTGGCTGCCCGACTACCTGCGCGCCCGGGCCGGGCAGGCCGGCGTCGCCGAGACCGGCGCCATCTCGGTGTGGGAGCGGCCGACCCGGGTGGCCATGACCGGCTTCACCGTGGGCGGTGCCGGGATCGTCGCCGCGACCGGCCTGGACCACCTCGCCGGGGTGGCCGACGGCCCAGCGCTCGTGGTCACCGCCGGGACGGCCGTCGGCTGCCTGCTCGGGCTGGTGGGCACCGCCCAGCTGGGCGTCTCGCTGCGCCGGGCGCTGGCGGACTGAGGACGCCGGGGCGCGCGGGCGGCCCCGGTGCCTCTTAGGGTTGCGCTGCCCGCCGTCGGCCCGTCCTCCCCAGGAGCCCCCGTGCCCGTCCTCGTCACCGGCTCCATCGCCACCGACCACCTGATGACGTTCCCCGGCCGGTTCACCGAACAGTTCGTCGAGGGCCAGCTGGAGAACGTCTCGCTGTCGTTCCTCGTCGACGACCTCATCCAGCACCGCGGCGGCGCCGGCGCCAACATGGCCTACGGCCTGGGCCTGCTCGGCCTGCGGCCGGTGCTGATCGGGTCGGTGGGCAGCGACTTCACCGACTACGACGCCTGGCTCACCCGCCACGGCGTGGACACGCGCGACGTGCGGTGGTCCGAGCTCAAGCACACCGCCCGGTTCGTCTGCACCACCGACGCGGTCAACAACCAGATCGCGTCGTTCTACTCGGGGGCGATGAGCGAGGCCGGGGAGATCGAGCTCGGCCCGGTCTGCGCCCGCGTGGGTGCCCCCGACCTCGTCGTCGTCGGGCCGAACGACCCGACGGCGATGGTGCGCCACACCTGCGAGTGCCGCGACCGCGGCTACGCCTTCGCCGCCGACCCCAGCCAGCAGCTGGCCTGGGCCGACGGCGAGATGATCCGCGAGCTGGTCGACGGCGCCGAGCTGTTGTTCACCAACGAGTACGAGTCGGCGCTGCTCATGCAGAAGACCGGGTGGGACGCCGCGGAGGTCCTCGCCCGCGTCGGCACGTGGGTCACCACGCGCGCCGCCCAGGGCGTGCTGGTCCGCCGGCAGGGCGAGGACCCGATCGAGGTCATCGCCGTCCCCGAGACCAAGCCGGTCGAGCCCACCGGCGGCGGCGACGCGCTGCGCGCCGGGTTCATCGCCGGCCGGATGTGGGGGCTGGACCTGGAACGGGCCACCCAGCTCGGCTCGGCGGTGGCCACCGAGGCGGTCGAGGTGGTCGGCACCCAGGAGTACGAGCTGCGCCGCGGGCCCTTCCTCGAGCGGTTCGCGGCCGCCTTCGGCGACGAGGCCGCCGCCGAGATCGACGCCCACCTGCCGTGACACCGCGGTCCTACCGGACCGCACCGCGGCCAGGTGCTGTCCCCGCCTTGCGCTGAGCCCTGCCGCGACGTCCCGACCGGGAGCCTCCGGCCCCGCGGTCGGTCCGCCGTCCTCCGCAGGGCGGCCCACGTCCGGAGGTCAGCTCCCGCGGACGCGCTCGCCGATGGAGGGGTCCTCGGCCCACGTCGTGTAGGGGATCCGCGGGATGGTCCGGACCTCCCCGACGGTGCACCACTCGTTCCCGCCGAGCCGGGCCAGCGGGCGCAGGTGCTCGATCCGCGGCCGGCCGTCACGGACGGCGTCGGAGACGACGCTCACCCACTCGACCCGCCCGAAGACGACGGTGCTGTCGCCCAACCGCAGCGTCGAGTGCAGCGTGCACTCGACGCTCACCGGCGACTGCGCCACCCGCATCGCGCCCACCTTCTCGCTGGGCTCCAGGCGGATGCCGGCGGCCTCGGCCTCGCTCTGGTCGGGCGGGAAGTCGGTGCCGGTGGCGTTGGCCTGCTCGAACAGCTCCTCGGGCACCAGGTTGACGGTGAACTCGCCGGTGGCCTCGACGTTGGTGAGGGAGTCCTTGCGGCCCACCGAGGTGAACTGCACGATCGGCGGCTCGACGCAGGCCACCGTGTAGAAGGAGTGCGGCGCCAGGTTGTGCACCCCCTCGGCCGAGCGGGTCAGCACCCACGCGATCGGCCGCGGCACGACGATCGAGTTCACCACCCGGTAGAAGTCGCGCGGGCGCATCCCCGCCGGGTCGAAGGACGTGCGCGGGCGGCCGGTCTCGGCTGAGGTCACGCCCCATCCTCGCCCGGGCTCAGCCGAGCGCGCGTCCGCGCCAGGTCAGCGTGCCCCGCCGGTGCCCGGCCACCGACCGGGCCAGCAGCACGTCGAGGGCCAGCAGCGACACCGGGTGGGCCAGCGCGTCGGGCCACACCCGCCCGCCGGTGACCGCGGCGCTCACCGCCCGGCCGGCCACCCCGGCCGCCCAGCCGAGCAGCCCCGCCCGCGAGCCGCGCAGGGCGGCCAGCGGCGGGACGACGCCGACCGCCGTGAGCACCGCCGCCGCGGTCAGCGACGCCGCCGGCGAGCCGCCGACCGACGCCCACAGCGACTTGCCGTAGCCCTCGCGCATCGCCGCCCAGCCGTCGTACATGCGGCACTCGGCCAGCGCGGCGCCGGCCGCCGGGACCGCCCGCCCGCCCGACCGCTTGACCGCCCGGGCCAGGGCGACGTCCTCGACCACCTCCTCCCGCACCGCCGCGTGCCCGCGGGCACGCAGGTAGCCGCGCCGGGTGAGGGCGAGGAACTGGCCGTTGGCGGCGGTCAGCGACGGCCGGCGGGAGCGCTCGGCGGCCCGCAGCGGCAGCGTGGTCAGCCACAGCCACGGCGAGAGGGGCTGCACCAGCCGCTCGGCCGCGGTGCCGGTCACCGGCCGCGGCCACGGGGAGACCAGGTCGAGCCCGTGCGCGTCGAGCAGCGCGACGGCGGCGGCGACGGCGTCGGGCGCGAGCCGCACGTCGGCGTCGACGAAGACGAGGTACCCGTCGTCGGCCGCGCTCTGCGCCCCCACCCAGCAGGCGTGCGGCTTGCCCAGCCAGCCCTCCGGCGGAGGCGGCGCCGTGAGCAGCCGCACCCGCGGGTCGGCGACCCCGCGGACGACGTCGGCGGTGCCGTCGGTGGAGCCGTCGTCGACCACCACGACCCGCAGGTCGGCCACGCCGCGCGAGGCCAGCACCGCGGCGAGGCAGCCGCCCACCTCGGCCTCCTCGTCGCGGACCGGGACGACGACGGTGACCGGCCGGGTCACCGTCGGCGGGGACGGCGGCGGGCGGCGCAGCAGGAGGGCGTTGACCCCGGCGTGCACGGCGCCGGCGACGGCCAGGCCGGACAGCACGCGGACGGCCGCGCCGCTCACCGCCGGCGGGCCTGCAGCGCGAGCACCGCCAGCACGAGCACCGACAGCACCGCCCCCCACGCCGCCGAGCCGGGCAGGTCCAGCCACAGCGCGTGCGCCAGCGCCCCGCCGGGGACCATCCAGGCGATGACCAGCAGCGGCGCGGCGACGGCCGGCGTCCCGCCGGGCACCGCGGTGCGGGCGACGGCGAGCTCCAGCAGCGCCATGAGCACCAGCCCGGCGAGGATCCAGCCGGCCAGGTTGGTCAGCGGCACGGTGTCGATGCCGGGCAGCCCGGGGGAGGGGTGCGCCCAGGTCCAGTAGCCGGCCTGCACCAGCTGCGGGTCGAGGACGACGTCCCAGCCGGCGAACACCGCCGCGGCGACGGCGACCCGCGCGGCCGGCCGGCGTGCGTCCCGCACCCGGCGGGTGAGCAGGTCGGCCAGCACCCGGCTCGGCCAGGCCATCATCAGCCAGGCCAGCGGGACGAGGAACGGGACGCCGAGCAGGGTCGGGCCGAGCACGTCGCTGTAGGTGTACTCGCCGTAGGGGTACCCGGTGGCCAGCCCGACCGACTCGAACGCCACCGAGGTGAGCACCACGAGGGCGAGCACCGCGGCGCCGGTGCGGGCGCCGTGGGCGACGGTCGCGGCGGTGACCGAGACCCCCGACCCGAGCAGCACGATGGTCCAGGACACCGCGTCGCGGACCCCGCCGTCGGTGAGCGGGTAGGCGATCGCGGCCAGCACCAGCAGCCCGGCGAGGACCAGCGGCACCCGCGCCGGTGCGGGCGCCCGCCGCAGCGCCGTCGTCGCCGCGCTCACCGGGCCGCCCGCCGCAGCCGCCCGGCCGCGTCCTGGACACGGGTGCGCGCGCGGGCCAGCGGGCGGCGGTCGGCGAGCACCGCGCGCGCCGCCGTCCGCCCGGAGTTGCCCGACACCCCGCCGCCGGGGTGGGTGGAGGCGCCGGCCAGGTACAGCCCGTCGAGGCCGGGCACCCGGTAGCCCGACAGTGCCGGCGTCGGCCGGAAGGCGAACATGCTGGCCAGCCCCATCTCCACGTGCATCACGTTGCCGCGCAGCAGCGACAGTTCCCGCTCGAGCAGGAGCGGCGTCTGGACGTGGACCTGCTGCACCGAGGCGGCGAAGCCGGGCGCGAACCGGTCGACGGCCGCCACCAGCCGCTGTGCCTCGGCGTCGGCGAGGGCGTCCCAGTCGCCGCCGTCGGCGAGGTCGTAGGGGTACCACTGCCCCCACACGGTGACCACGTGCCGCCCGGGCGGGGCGAGGGTGTCGTCGCTCGCGGAGAAGGACATCGCCAGCGGCACCGGCTCGCGCGGCAGCCGGCCGGCCAGCCAGTCGCCGTGTGCGGCGGCCAGCTGCCCCCGGTCGGTGCACAGCAGCTGCAGGCCCTGCGCCGACACCGCGGGGTCGACGCCGGGGTAGACCGGCAGCGCGTCGGTGAGGCAGCGCAGCACCAGCCCGAAGCCGTTGCCCACCGGCGGGGCGGCGCCGGCCAGCGCGGGTGGGGCGTGCTCGCCGGCGAGGTCGCGGGTGGCCAGGACGTGGCAGGCGGCGACGACGACCGGGGCCGCGACCCGCCGTCCCGAGACGGTCTCGACGCCGGTGACCCGGCCGGCGTCGACGAGCAGCCGCGCGGCGCCGTCGCCGAGGACGACCCGCCCGCCGTCGGACTCGAGCCGGCGGCGCAGCGCCTCGGTGAGCCCGCCGGAGCCGCCGACCGGGTGGCCCGGCGGGGTGTCGTGCAGCAGCGCCACCCACGCGACCATCGCCGCGGTGCCCGGCTCGGACATCGGCGGCCCGGACTGCGCGCCGAACCAGGCCAGCGCGGCCTTGAGCCGCTCGCTGGTGAACCAGCGGTCGAGCAGCGCGTCGCCGGAGCCGAGGAAGTCGACGGCGAGGTCGCCGCCGGGGGTGCGCGGGGCGTCGCCGGTGGGGGCGCCCAGCGGCCAGAACGCACGGGCCAGGCCCAGCGGGGTGGGCCGGCGGCCGAAGGAGTCGACGACGGCGCGGCTGCGCGGCCCCCAGACGCCGACGAACCGGCGGTAGGCGGCCGCGTCGGCCTCGCCGCAGGCAGCGGCGATCGAGGCGCAGGTGGCGTCGAGGTCGACGGAGAAGACCAGCGGGCGGCCGTCGGGACCGGGGTCGCCGGGGACCGGGGCGGGCGCGAAGCCCCACGGGTCGCAGTCGAGGTAGCGCAGCCCGTGGGCGGCCAGGTCGAGCTCCTCGACGACGCCGCTGTGCCGGACGATCACGTGCGCGCTCGAGCCGCGGTCGACGCGGACGCCGGGCCAGCGCTCGACGGTGGACACCGCCCCGCCGAGGACCTCGTCGCGCTCGACCACCTCGACGGTCAGCCCCGCACGGGCCAGGTAGCAGGCCGCGACCAGGCCGTTGTGGCCGGCGCCGACGACGACGGCGTCGGCGGTGGAGTCGGCGGGCACGCTCAGGTGCCGCTGCCCGGGACCGGCCGCAGGGGCAGCTGGGCGCCGAGGATGGCGAAGGGCCGGGTGTCGCCGGGGAAGTGGTGACCGCGGGCGAGGTCGACGAAGCCGTCGGCGTGGTACAGCCGGAAGGCCTTCGTGTCGGCGTCGGGCGTGGACAGCAGCGCGACCGGGGCGTCGACGCCCTCGACCAGCGCGTGCAGCAGCCGCCGGCCCAGGCCGCGGCTCTGCGCGTCGGGGTGCACGTGCAGCTCGCACACCTCGAAGGCGCCGGGCAGCCACCGCTTGGCGGTGCGCCGGTCCAGCGCCGCGCGCACCTGGTCGTGCCACCACTGGCCGGGGGCGACGAGGTAGCCGTAGCCGAACCCGGTCAGCCGCTCGCCGTCCGGGCCGGGGGCGAAGGCGCCCACGGCGCGGAAGCCGGGGCGCTCGGTGTGCTGGATCGCGTAGCCGTAGCGGCCGGCCACCACCGAGGCGTCGTAGCCCATGGCCGCGCCGTAGATGGCCAGCGCCTCGTGCATGTGGTCGCGCAGCCAGCCGGGGGGCAGCTCGGTCACCCGCGCCGCGGGCGTCGTGCCGGTCACGGTCTCTCCTCGCTCACTGACCCGCGGTGGCGGGGTCGGGGACGGCGGCTCCGGGGACCGTGCCCGGCGGGCCGTCACCCACCTCGGCGGGGATGCCCTCGGTCAGCCGCAGCAGCTCGTCGTAGGTGGTGGGGAAGACGGCCGACGGGTGGCCGGCGGCGGCCCAGACCTGCTCGTACCGGGCCAGCTCGACGTCGACCAGGGTGCCGATGGGCGCGGGGTGGCCGACCGGGGCGACCCCGCCGATGGGCTGGCCGGTGTGCTCGCGGACGAAGTCGGCCGGGGCGCGCCGCACGCCCGGGACGCCCAGCAGCGCGGCCACCCGGCCGGTGTCGACCCGGTGCGCGCCGCTGGTGAGCACCAGCAGCGGCTGCCCGCCGGCGTCGAAGACGAGGCTGTTGGCGATGGCGCCGACCGGGACGCCGAGCCCGGCCGCGGCCTCGGCGGCCGTACGCGCGCCGGACGGGATGCCCCTGACCTCCCCCCGCACGCCGGCCGCGGCGAGCAGCTCGGCGATGGCGGCCACCCGGGGGTGGTCGGGTCGGCTCATGCGCCGATCCTGCCACCGCTGTCGTACCCCCGCCGTACCGTCCGCCGCGCGGGACGGGGAGTCCCCGGGCGGGTGTGTCCGGCTTGACGTGACCGGCGGGGTCGGGTCTACTCGACTCGTTCGAACAGACGTTCGAAGGGCCGAGCACCGCTCCCGGGACCTTCCCCGCCCGGGCGGGAGGCAGGCCGTCAGGCGGCACGGGGTGGGGAGTCGGTCATGAGCCGGGTGCTGGGTGACGTCGGCGAGCGGGTCGGCGAGGAGGTGCAGGTCGAGCGCGGCCCGCTCGGGCCGGCGCAGTTCTGGCGCGGGCAGTGGCGCTACGTCGTCGGCGAGCTGCTCGACTCGTGGGTCGAGACCACGCCGTGGTGGCAGCGGCCGGCCGACGTCCCCGGCGGCGCCTCGGCCGACCTGGTCGCCCCGCGCGAGGTCTTCCGGGTCGAGGCGGTGCGAGCCGGGCGCTCGCGGATGAGCTTCGCCGGGGTCTACGACCTGTGCTGGGACGCGGCGGACAACCGCTGGTCGCTCGTGCGGGTGCACGACTGATGGGCGCCGCGTACGCCATGACCCACGACCCGGCCGACCAGCTGCCCCTGCCGCCGCCGCTCCCCGCGGCCGCGGCCCAGCTGCTCGACCAGGCCACCCGGGCGCTGGCCGAGGCCCGCCACGCCCCCGACGCGTGCCGGCGCTACGCCACCGCGCACCTGGCGGCGCTGCGCGCGGCCGCGGCGGTGCTGGCCGCCCGCACCCGGCCCGAGAGCGGCCGCCGCCGGCCGCGCAGCGCCTGGGTGTTGCTCGAGCAGGTCGCCCCGGAGCTGGGGGAGTGGGCCACCTTCTTCGCCGCCGGCGCGGCCAAGCGCGCCGCGGCCGAGGCCGGGCTGTCCCGCGCGGTCACCGAGCGGGAGGCCGACGACCTGGTCCGCGACGCCGGCACCTTCCTCGCCGTGACCGAGGAGCTGCTGGCCAGCACGCCCGCGCCCGCGCCCCGGCCCCGCGTGGTCGGCGGCACCGCCCACCGTCCCGCGCGCGGGCGGTGAGCGGCGACCCCTTCGTCCACCTGCACGTCGCCTCCGGCTACTCCCTGCGGTACGGGGCCAACCACCCGGCCGACCTGGTGGCCCGCGCCGCCGAGCACGGCATGGGTGCCCTCGCCCTGACCGACCGCGACGGTCTCTACGGCGCGGTCAAGTTCGCGCTGGCCTGCCGGTCGGCGGGGGTGCGGCCGGTGTTCGGGGTGGACCTGGCGGTCGCCCCCGCGGTGAGCACCACCGTGCCCCCGGCCCGGGCGCACGTGCTGGGGGAGGACGAGCTGTCGCTGCGGCGGGCGGGCGGGCGGAGTCCCCAGAAGACTCCCGCGCGGCGCAGCCCGGTGCGGGGCGGCGCGAGCGTCGACCCGCGGCTGCCGCGGGTCACCTTCCTCGCCCGCGACGGCGCCGGCTGGCGCTCGCTGTGCCGGCTGACCAGCGCCACCCACCTGCGCGGCACCCGCGGCGAGCCGGTGAGCTCGCTGGCGCTGGCCGCCGAGCACGCGCCCGGGCTGGTCGCGGTGCTCGGGCCGGATTCACCGGTGGGCCGCGCGCTGGCCGCCGGCCGGGCCGACGTCGCCTCAGCCCGGCTCGCCGCGTGGCGGTCGGTGTTCGGCCCCGGGTCGCTGGTGGTCGAGCTGGTGCACCACCGCGGCCGGGGCGACCGCCTCCGCGCGCAGCGGCTGATGCGCTTCGCCGCCGAGGAGGGCGTGCCGGTGGTGCTCACCAACGCCGTCCGCTACGTCGACGCCATCGACGCGCCGACCGCCGACGTCCTCGACGCCTCCCGGCGGCTGGTCGCCCTCGACCGCCGGCACGTCGACCGGCGCACCGCCGAGGGCTACCTGAAGTCGGGCAAGGAGATGGCCGAGGTCGCCGCCGAGATCGCCGGCCCCGATCGCGACGCGGCGCTGCGGCTGCTCGAGCGCACCGCCCGGCTGGCCGAGCAGTGCGCCGTCGACGTCCGCGACGACCTCGGCATCGGCACCGTGCGCTACCCCGAGCTCGACGTCGTCACCGCGCCCGCCGAGCGGGGGATGAGCTCCTCGCAGGTGCTGCGGGCCCGCTGCGAGGCGGGGCTGGGCCGGCGCGGCATGCCGCGCAGCGGGGAGGTCCGCGTCCGGCTGGAGGAGGAGCTCGCCGTCATCGACGCCCTCGGCTACCCCTCCTACTTCCTCACCGTCGCCGACGTCGTCGACCTCATCAAGGACCTCGGGGTCCGCGCCGCGGCGCGCGGGTCGGGGGCGGGCAGCCTGGTCACCTACCTGCTGGGCATCTCCGACGTCGACCCGATCCGCTACGGGCTGCTCATGGAGCGGTTCCTCTCCCCGCTGCGCCACCAGCTGCCCGACGTCGACATCGACGTGGAGTCCGCCCGGCGGATGGAGGTCTACGACGCGGTCATCGACCGCTTCGGCGCCCACCGGGTCAGCTGCATCTCGATGATGGACACCTACCGGGTGCGGCACGCCATCCGCGACGTCGGCGCCGCCCTCGGGCTGCCGCCGGCCGAGGTCGACGCCGTCGCGAAGGCATTCCCGCACGTCCGGGCCAACCAGGTGCACGCCGCGCTGCGCGACCTGCCGGAGCTGCGGGCCAGCCGGCTGGGGTCCCGGCGCGGCGGTGGCACCGGCGACCTCGACCTGCTCTTCGACCTCGTCGCCCGGCTCGACGGCCTGCCCCGGCACATCGCGCTGCACCCCTGCGGGGTGCTGCTCTCCGACGCCACGCTGCTCGACCGCACCCCGGTGGAGAACAGCTTCCTGGGCTACCCGATGAGCCAGTTCGACAAGGACGACGTCGAGGAGCTCGGGCTGCTCAAGCTCGACCTGCTCGGCATCCGGATGCAGTCGGCGATCGCGCACGCCCTCGACGAGGTGGCCCGGGTCGACGGCGAGACCGTCGACATCGACGCGATCCCGCGCGACGACCCGACGACCTTCGAGCTCATCCGCAGCACCCGGACCCTCGGCATGTTCCAGATCGAGTCGCCGGGGCAACGCGAGCTGGTCGGCAAGTTCGGGCCCGAGACGTTCGAGGACATCGTCATCGACATCTCGCTGTTCCGGCCCGGGCCGGTCAAGAGCGACATGGTGACGCCGTTCCTGCTGGCCCGGAACGGCTGGCAGGACCCGGTCTACCCGCACCCCGACCTGCGGCCGTTCCTCGAGCAGACCGCCGGCGTCGTCGTCTTCCACGAGCAGGTGCTGCAGATCGTGGCGCAGATGACCGGCTGCGACCTCGCCCAGGCCGACGAGGCCCGCCGGGCGCTGGGCGACCGGGAGCTGCACCCGGAGGTGCGGACCTGGTTCGTGCCCGAGGCGCTGCGGCGCTACCCGGTCGACGTGGTCGAGCGGGTCTGGGAGGTGCTGGTCGCCTTCGGCTCGTTCGGCTTCTGCAAGGCCCACGCCGCGGCGTTCGCGCTGCCCACCTACCAGTCGGCGTGGCTGAAGACCCACCACCCGGCGGCCTTCCTCGCCGGGGTGCTCACCCACGACCCGGGGATGTACCCGAAGCGGCTGATCCTCGACGACGCCCGCAACTTCGGCATCCGGGTGCTGGGCCTCGACGTCAACGCCTCCGCCGGCACCTACCGGGTGGAGCGGCTGGCGCCGGCGGACCGGCGGGCGGACCGGCAGCGGCCGGAGTGGATGCCGGCGTCGATGGCCGACCCGTCGGCCTACGGGATCCGGCTCGCGCTCTCCGACGTCAAGGGCATCGCCGAGGACGAGGTCGAGCGGATCGTGGCCGGGCAGCCCTACCGGTCACTGACCGACTTCTGGTCGCGGGCGTCGGTGTCGCGTCCGGTGGTCGAGCGGCTGGTGCTGGCCGGCGGGTTCGACTCCCTCTACGGCTTCGGGGTGCGCGACCGCGAGGCCGGCCGCCCCACCCGCTCGCGCCGGTCGGTGACCCGCCGCGACCTGCTGCTGCAGATCAGCGAGCTGGACCGGTGGAGCCGCAGCGGGGCGCGGACCGGCTCGGTCGGGCAGCTCAGCCTCGACCTGCTCGGTCTGGAGCTGCCGGAGGAGGAGGCCGGCAGCGAGGAGCCGGGTTCCGAGGAGTCGGGCAGCGGGGAGCCGGGGCCGGAGTGGGCCGGCGGCAGCGGGCTGCCCGAGTTCACCGACGCCGAGCTGGTCCGCGCGGAGCTCGAGGTGCTCGGGCTCGACGCCAGCCGGCACGTCGTCGACTTCTACCGGCCGTTCCTCTCCGCGATCGGCGCGGTGCCGGCCGGGGAGCTGCTCGGCTGCCGCAGCGGCGCCGAGGTGCTGGTGGCCGGGGTCAAGGTGGCCACCCAGACGCCGCCGATCCGGTCGGGACGCCGGGTGGTGTTCGTGACCCTCGACGACGGCACCGGCTGCACCGACTCCACCTTCTTCGAGGACGTGCAGGGGCCCTACGCCGCGACGGTGTTCCACTCCTGGCTGCTGGTCATCCGCGGGGTGCTGCGCCGTACCGGCCCGCGCGGGGTGTCGATCCGGGCCACCGGCGCCTGGGAACTGCCGGCGCTGCACGAGGCGTGGGAGACCGGCGGGCCGGCCGCGGTGGCCGAGCACATGGCCGCGCCGGGGGAGTACACCGAGCAGGCCATCACCGGCGCGGCCGCCTCGCACGGCTCGCGGCCGGTGGTGGTCAAGCCGGTGCTCGTGCACCCGACCGGCTTCCGGATGTCGCCCTACGCCGACATCAAGCCCGCCGGGGACGACGCCGCCACCGCCGCCCGCCGGGCCGCGGCGTCCGCCCCCCGGAAGCTGTGGCACTCCAGCCCCGGCAGCCCCGGCCACTGATGGAGGACCCCGCTGCCCCCCACCGCTCGCACGCTCGCGGCGGGACCCTGCAGCAGGGCCGTTCCAGCAACTCACCACCGATGAGTCCCGGGCGCGGGGGCGGTCGGAACCCGCGAGCGCCGGCGCCCCGCCGGCCTCCAGGGAGGACGACCATGCCGAAGCAGATCCCGTGCCTGTGGTTCGACACCGAGGCGGAGGAGGCCGCGCGCTTCTACACGGCGATCTGGCCGGACTCCGAGATCCTCGGCACGGTCCGCTACGGCTCCGAGAACCCCGAGCGGGAGGGTCAGGCCCTCACCGTCAGCTGGCGGCTCGGCGACACCGAGTACGTCGGCCTCAACGGCGGCCCACAGGACTGGCACTTCAGCGAGGCCGTCTCCTTCCAGGTCCTGTGTGCCGACCAGGCCGAGGTCGACCACTACTGGGACCGGCTCACCGACGGCGGCGAGGAGGCTCCCTGCGGGTGGCTCAAGGACCGCTTCGGCGTCTCCTGGCAGGTCGTGCCCACCCGCCTGCTGGAGCTGCAGGGCGATCCCGACCCCGACCGCCGGCAGCGCGCCGTGCAGGAGATGTTCAGGATGCGCAAGATCGTCATCGCCGACCTCGAGCGGGCCGCCGACTCGGTCTCCGCTTGACGGCGCGGCCGGGCGGCGCGGGGCCCGACCGCCCGGCCACCCCCGACGCCCGCCACTAGGGTCGGACGGGTGCCGCCGACCCCGCCCGACCCGTCCTCCGGCGAGCAGCTGCCCGTCCGGACCGCCGCGGTGTGGGCCGCCCTCGACCCGCTCGTGGGGGCCGGCACCCCGCTGCGGGTGCTCGACGTCGGCGGCGGCAGCGGTGGCTTCGCCGTCCCGCTCGCCCGGCTCGGTCACGAGGTCACCGTCGTCGACCCCAGCGCCGACGCGCTGGCCACCCTCGAGCGGCGGGCCCGCACCGCCGGCGTCGGTGACCGGGTCCGCGGCCTGCAGGGCGACGGCGACCTGCTGCACGAGCTGCCCCTCGACCACGAGGGTTACGACCTCGGCCTCTGCCACGCCGTCCTCGAGGTCGTCGACGACCCGGCGACCACCCTCGGCGAGATCACCCGCACCCTGCACCCCGGCGGCCAGGTCAGTGTCGTGACGGTCAACCGGGCCGGCGCCGTCCTCGCCCGCGCCCTCGGCGGCCACCCGAAGGAGGCCCTCGCGCTGCTCGAGGACCGCGACCCCGCGCCCGGCCGCACCCGCCCCGCCCGCCGCCGGTTCGCCCCGGCCGATCTGCTCGCGCTCGTCGAGAGCGCCGGGCTGCGGCCGGGGGAGTGGCGCGGCGTCGCCGTCGTCGCCGACCTGCTCGACACCGCCTCCGGCGCCGACCCGGCCGCGGTCCGCCGCCTCGAGCTCGCCCTGGCCGGCACCTCGCCCTACCGCGACGTCGCCACCGGCCTCCACGTCCTGGCCACCCGCCCGTGACCGTGCCGCCGCCCGACGGGCTGCCCGCGGACCTGGTCCGCCCCGCCTACGGCCGCGCCACGCTCGCCGACGTCCTGCCCGGCGTGGCCGCCGCCCTCGGCGTCGACGTCGACCGCGCCGGCCTGCCGCCCGACCCGCTCGGGCTCACCGCCGCGCTGGCGGGGGCGCGGCGGGTCGCGGTGCTGCTCGTCGACGGGCTGGGTGCGCAGCTGCTGCGCGCGCACGCCTCCCTCGCGCCCACGCTCGCCGCGCTGGCCACCCCGGTCGGCGACCTCGACGCGCCCTGCCCGAGCACCACCCCGGTCAGCCTCGCCACCCTCGGCACCGGCGTGCCCCCGGGCGGGCACGGCGTCCTCGGCTTCGTCACCGCCGTCCCCGGCCAGGACCGGCTGCTCAACCACGTCGCCTGGAGAGACGACCCCGACCCGCGCGACTGGCAGCCCCGCCCGACCGTCTTCGAGCAGGCCGCGGCCGCCGGCCTGCCGGTCACCGCGGTCGCCCCCTACGCCTACGCGGGCTCGGGCCTGTCCACCGCCGCCTACCGCGGCGCCGGGTACCCGGGCACGGTCGGCGCCGGCGACCTCGCCGCGGTGCTCCTGCAGTCCCTCGCCGCGACCCCCACCGGCCTGGTCTACGGCTACACCCCCGAGCTCGACCTCACCGGCCACGTCCGCGGCGTCGACTCCGACAGCTGGCGCAACCAGCTCGCGCTCGTCGACCGCCTCGTCGAGCAGGTGGTCACCGGCCTGCCCGACGACGCCGCGCTCCTGGTCACCGCCGACCACGGCATGCTCGACGTCCCCGCCGCCACCCGCGTCGACCTCGACGACGAGCCCGCCCTGCTCGACGGCGTCGCGCTGCTGGCCGGGGAGCCCCGCGCCCGCTACGCCCACGCCGTGCCCGGCGCCGCCGGCGACGTCCTCGACGCCTGGCGCGGGGTCCTCGGCGACCGCGCCTGGGTTGTCGGCCGGGACGAGGCGGTCGCGAGCGGCGTCTTCGGCGACGTCGACGCCGCGCTGGCCGACCGCATCGGCGACGTCGTCGCGCTCGCCCGCGGCCCGTGGGCGATCACCGCGTCGGCCACCGAGCCCGGTCCGAGCCGGCTGGCGGCCTACCACGGCTCGCTGACCGGCGCCGAGGTCGCCATCCCGCTGCTGCTGGCCCGCGGGCGCGCCCTCTAGGGGACCGGCAGCGAGACCGACAGCGCGGTCCACTCGCGCGGGTGCGCGGGGTGCACGGCCCGGCAGGTCAACTGCGCCGCCTCGGGCGCCGGCCGGCTCTCCACCCGCACCACGACGTCGCCGTCCGGGCCGCCGAGCACGACGTCGAACCGCTCGACGCCGGCCGCCGCCTCGGCGTCGGTGCCCGGCTGCCGCTGCGCGCGGCGCAGCGGCAGGTCGTCGACGCCGAGCAGGCCCAGCCGCTCGCGGGCGGCCTGCTGGGCGGCCTGCGCGGCCAGCGGCAGCCCCGACCGGCCGCGCAGCCACGGCAGGGCCACCTGCCCGCGGGCGTGCGCGGCGACGAGGTCCGCGCCGTCGCCGGCCACCTGGGCGTAGGCGAAGCCGTGCGGCAGCACCAGCACGTTGGTGGCGAACCGGCAGCCGCCGAGGTGGCTGCACTCCCAGACGTCGGCCGGGCCGGGCGCGGGCAGGGCGCGGGCCAGCGGGCGCCCGCGCAGCGCGCAGCAGGCGTCGTGCTGGCCGTGGGTGCAGACCAGGTAGACCGGGTCGGGCGCGCGCTCGCCGACCGAGCCGTCCCACGGCGCGTCGAGCAGGTCGGCGTCGGCGTCGCGGACCGACCACCACAGCCCCTCGCGGCCCGGCCGGCCGTCGGCGTAGGCCCAGCGCCGCCCGGACGCGGCCGGCCGCTCCCCGGGACGGCGCACCAGCAGCACCCGGACGCCCTCGGCGCGGGCGCGGGCGGCCAGGCGCGGGGCGACGCCGGCGTCGAGGCGGGACTGCAGGAGCGCGTCGCGGCCCCACGGCCCCGGCTGCTCGACCAGCAGCCAGCGCTGTGCGGGCCCCGCCGTGGCGACGGGGGAGTCGCCGCGGACCAGCGCGGTCACCGAGCAGCGGGTCGGGTCCAGCCGGCCGGTGCGGACCGGCCGGGAGGGCGAGGGGGCGGCGGGCTCGGCCGGTGCGGCACTCACCCGGGGGAGGGCTGCGGGCTCACGAGCCGGTCCCGAGGGCGTCGGCACGCTCCCCATCGTCCCCGCCGGCGTCCGGGGCGGGGGCACCCGGTCCGGCCGGGCCGGGCTCGGGCGCGGTGGCCGGCACCCCGTCCATCCCACCGTCGACTTGTGCGTCGGCCACCACCGCGATCGACTCGGTCACCAGCCGCCGGGCCAGGGTCAGCCGGTCGGCGGGGTCCAGGCCGGCCAGGTCGGCGACCTTGAGCTCCCCGGCGGCGAGCAGCCCGGCCAGCGCCTCGCGGGTGGCGGCGGGGAACTCGTGGGACCGCCGGCCGCCGATCAGGGTGACGCGGTCGCCGTCGGCGGCCGGGCGCAGCGCGACCCGCAGCCGGCGGCGCACCCGCAGCACGGTGTCGGGCGTGAGGGCCGCGGCGGCGGTCGCCTGGGCCAGCGGCGCGACCGGCTCCGGGCGCACCTGGGCCCAGGCGCGGCTGCGCACCCGGTCGGCCACCCGGTCGGGGTCGACCCGGCCCAGCCAGTCCTGCAGCGCGCCGACGACGGCGGCGACGTCGTCGCGCAGGGTCGCCGGGTCGGCGAGGTCCACGCCCAGGGGCAGCGCGCGGCGCAGCTCGCGGTCCTCGGCGGCCAGCACCCGCACCAGGTCCAGCGTCGACTCCACGGCCGACCAGCGGGTGACCGAGTGGACGCCGACGGTCAGGTGGGCGCTGGTCTGGCCGAGCGCCACCGCCGAGTGCAGGTAGCCGCGGGGCAGGTAGAGCGCGTCGCCGGGGCGCAGCACCGCGTCGATGACCGGCTCGCGCTCCGCGGCCGCGGCCACGGCGGCCGCGCGGTCGGTCCAGGGCTGGCTGCGCAGCGGCTCGGGGAGCACCGGCTCGTGGATCGTCCAGTGCTTCTCGCCGGCCACCTGCAGCACGAAGACGTCGTGCACGTCGTAGTGCGGGGAGAAGCCGCGCGAGGACGGCGGCGTGACGTACGCGTTGACCTGCGTCGGGTGCCCCAGGTCGGCGGCCAGCTGGTCGGCGAACTCGATCAGCGGCGGCCAGAGCCGGTGCAGGCCCTGCAGGACCACCGTGCTGCCGTCGGCGAACAGCCGCAGGACGGCGTCGGAGGAGACCTGGTCGGCCACCTCGGCGCCGGCGCCGCCGGAGGTGGTGAAGCGCCCGGCGTCGACCACGGCGCCGTCCTTGGCGATGCGCAGGAACGGCGTGCGCAGCCCGCGGCGGGAGAGCAGCTCGTCGACGTCGGCCAGCGTCAGCAGGTCGGCGAAGGACTCCCCGGTGTCCTCGGCGCGGGCCAGCAGCGGGCGGCGCGACCAGTGCCGCTCGGCGAAGACCGCGGGGTCGAGGTGCGTGCACCGGCGCAGGGCCGGGCGGGGGTCAGCCCCGCCCGGCCCCGCGACGGCCGGGTCCTGGCTCAGGCCGAACCGTCCGCGCCGCCGTCGGCACCGCCGTCGGCGCCCCCGTCCGAGCCGCCGCCCACCGCGCCGCCGTCGGCCGGGCCGTGGCCGGCGCCCCCGTCGGCACCGCCGTCGGCACCGCCGTCGGCGCCACCGTCCGAGCCACCGCCCACCGCACCGCCGTCGGCCGGGCCGTGGCCGGCACCGCTGTCCGCGCCGCCGTCGGCGCCGCCGTCGTGCTGGCCGGGCGTGCCCTCGCCGGCTCCGCTGTCGGCCGGACCCTCCGTGCTGGTCATGTCGTCGTCGTCGAGCGCCATCGAGCTCCTCCGGGTGCGGATCGGCGCCGGCCGCCGGACGGCGGTCGGTCGTGTCCCACCTACCTCGCCGGGGTGCCGGTCACACATGCGGGCGACCAGCCACTTCGCGGTGGGACGGGACACGCCGGGACGCACCGCGGACCACGCGCCGCGGACCCGCGGAGGCCGTTAGTCTCCCCGGGTCGGTGCGAACAGGTGTTCGATCCAGGGAGGCGGCATGACGGGGGGACGGGCGATGGGGTGCACCGTCCTGCACGTCGACATGGACGCCTTCTTCGCCAGCGTCGAGGTGCGCCGGCACCCCGAGCTGGCGGGCACCCCGGTGATCGTCGGCGGCTCCGGCAACCGCGGGGTGGTCACCTCGGCCACCTACGAGGCGCGCGCGTACGGCGTGCACGCCGCCATGCCCACGGCCCGCGCGCTGCGGCTGTGCCCGACGGCCACCGTGCTGCCGGGGGACGTGGCCCTCTACGCCGAGGTCTCCCGGTCGGTCATGGCGCTGTTCCGGTCGGTCACCCCGCTGGTCGAGCCGCTCAGCCTCGACGAGGCGTTCCTCGACGTCTCCGGCGCCGGCCGACGGCTGGGTGACGCCGCGCAGATCGGCGAGTACCTGCGCGCCCGCGTCTACGACGAGCAGGGCATCACCTGCTCGGTGGGCGTGGCCGGCACCAAGTTCGTGGCCAAGCTCGCCTCCACCCGCGCCAAGCCCGACGGGATGCTCGTCGTCCGCCCGGCCGAGGTCATCGACTTCCTGCACCCGCTGCCGGTCGGTGCGCTGTGGGGCGTGGGCGCGAAGACCGAGGAGGTGCTGCTGCGGCTGGGGCTGCGCACCGTCGGCGACCTCGCGCACGTGCCGGTCCGCACGCTGCAGCGGGCGGTGGGCCCGGCGGCCGGCGCACACCTGCACGAGCTGTCCTGGGGGCGCGACCCCCGCCGGGTGGTGCCCGACGAGCCGGAGCGGTCCACCGGGCACGAGGAGACCTTCCCCACCGACGTCGACGACCCCGCCGTCGTCCACCGGGAGCTGCTGCGGCTGGCCGAGCGGACGGCGGGCCGGCTGCGCGCGGGCGGCTGGCTGGCGCGCACGGTCACGATCAAGGTCCGCTTCGCCGACTTCACCACGATCACCCGCAGCCGCACCCTCGACGTCCCCACCGACGTCGGGCAGGACCTCTACGAGACCGCCCGCGCCCTCTTCGACGCCCTCGGCCTGGACCGGGCGCGGCTGCGGCTGGTCGGCGTGCGGGCCGAGCGGCTGGTGGCCGCGGGCTCGGCGCCCCGCCAGCTCGAGCTCGGCGAGCGCGAGCACGGCCGCCGGGACGCCGAACTGGCCGCCGACCGGGCCGCCCGCCGGTTCGGCGCCGGGGCGGTCCGGCCGGCCACCCTGCTGCACCGCGACCGCGACCGGCGGGTGCGCGATCGCCCGTGAGAGTGGTCGCCGGTGATCACCGGCGGGTCGCCGCCGACTCGCCTTTCGCACCCCGCGAACGACTCGTATCCTCGTGGGCACCGCCGGGTAGAGACCGGCGGTATTGGCTCCGCCCACCTGGAGGTCTCGGTGCCGCTCTCCGAGCACGAGCAGCGACTGCTGGAGCAGATCGAGCGCGCCCTCGTCGACGACGATCCCAAGTTCGCCTCCTCCGTCCGCACGGGTGACCGCAGGCTCAAGGCCCGGCGGAAGCTGCAACTCGGTGCGCTGCTGGTGGTCGTGGGCCTGGCCGTCCTCGTGGGTGGCGCGGTCGTCCCGTCCGTGCCCTTGGGCGTCCTCGGCTTCCTGGTGATGTTCGGCGGCGCCGCGCTCGGCGTGCTCAACTACCGCAGCGCCACCGGCGCGGTCGAGCCCGGCCCGGCCGGTGCCCGCGGCGGGAGCACCGCCGCCCGCGGCCGCGGTGGGCGGGCCCGCCGCCAGCCGCTGAAGAACCGCCTCGAGGAGCGCTTCCGCCGCCGCTACGACCAGTAGCCCTCACCGCGCCGCCGACGGCCGCCGTCCCACCCGGGACGGCGGCCGTCGGCGTTCCCGGGCCCGTTCGACGGTGTGCGCCGGCGCTGCACCCCCGGCGCCGGCGTGCCGCGTCAGCGCACACGCTCGGTCGACGGGTCCTCCGTCAGGAGGCGGCGCGGCGGGGGAGCCGGCCGAGCAGCGTCCGCGCGGTGCTCCCGAGGCTCTCGGCCAGCGAGGCCGGCCACAGCAGCGCCCGCAGCCGCGTGCTCGCCGGGACCGCCGCCAGCAGCCCGCGCCGGGCCACCCGCAGCGCCGCCACCGCGTCGGGGTCGCCGGCGGCGCTGCCGGGACGGCCGTAGCAGGCGGTCTCCTCCGCGCGGGCCAGCCGCTCCACCGCGTCCGCCGCCCCCGGCGTCCCCATCCGGTGGGCGCCGCTCCCACCGGTCCCGAGGGTGCGGGCCAGGGTGGCGGCCTGCTGGCGCGGGGTCTGCGCCGGGTCCCACACCAGGCCGAGGTCGCGGGCGGTGGCGGCCAGCTCGTCCCACAGCGCCGCCGGCCCGCCGTCGGCCACCCGGCGGCGGCGCTGCAGCGCCCGCGCGCCGGCCGGTGCGGCCACCAGCGCGGCCACCCCGAGCAGCACCCCCGCGCCGACCAGCACCGGCCGCGACGACGACGCCTGCGTGGCGGCCGAGGTGCCCGGCTGCGGGGCGCCGTCGACCCGGTCCTCCCGCGGTACCGGGACGCCCTGCGGGGCGGTCGGGACGGTCGGGACGTCGGTCGGCCGCTCCAGCACCTCCTGGTCGGTCGGCCGCGGCGCCCACGGCAGGTCGACGGCGCGCTCGCGGTCGATCGGGGTCGGGTCGAACGGGATCCAGCCGAGGTCGTCGAAGTAGACCTCCACCCAGGCGTGCGCGTCGTCGCTGGTGACCAGCCGGCCACCGCCGGGCTGCAGCCGGCCGGGGGTGTACCCGAGCGCCACCCGGGCGGGGATGCCGGCGGCGCGGACCATCGCCGCCATCGCCCCGGCGTACTGCTCGCAGTACCCCTGCTTGAGCCGGAGGAAGTCGGTGAGGTCGTCCCCGCTGGTGCCCGGCGCGGTCGACAGGCTGTAGACGAAGCCGTTCTCCCGGGAGAAGTGCCCGTGGATGGCGCGCACCGCCTCGTACGGGGTCGCCGCGCCCGCGGTCAGCCCGGCCACCAGGTCGGTGACCTCCGGGGACAGCGGCGGCAGCGCGGTGCCGCGCTCCAGCACCGGGTTCCCGCCCCGCAGCGGGCCGGCGGCCAGCAGCTCCTCCTCGGTGGGCCGGGGCTCCACCGCGCCCACCCGGTAGCTCACCGTGGTGGTCCGGACGTCGCGGCCGAAGACGGTGCCCGTGGCGGGGTCGAACCGCCAGGCGTCGGGATCGTCGATCTGCACCCGCAGGGGAGAGGTGAGCACCGGCAGGAACCGGTCGTCGTGCCCGACGGCGGTGACCGTCGCCTCGACCCGGCGCCCCTCGCGCCGGCCGGGCAGCGGCGCGAGGTCCTCCGACTGCGCCACCGACGCCTCGCCGTCGAGGTTGCCGATCGTCCAGCCCTCCTCGACGTCGTAGACGTCGAGGGTCACCACCCGCAGGTAGCCGGGGTCGGGGACCGAGGCGTCGACGCGCAGCAGGGCGATCGGTTCGGGCAGGGTGAGCTGGCCCTGCAGGGCCGCCGCGGCGTCGAGGGCGGTGCCGGTCGACCCGTCGCCGGTACCGCCGGGCCCGAACCCGGCCGCCAGCCGGCCCTCGGGGAGGGTCGGCACCAGGCTGCCGACGACGAGCGCCGCCACCAGGGCGGCCAGCCCGGTGCCGGCCGCCGCCGCCGCGCCGGGGCCGGAACGGCTCCCGGCCCGGCGCGCGCGGGTGGTCAGCTGCCGCGACTGGTCGGACCACAGCAGCAGCGCCAGCCCGGCCGCCGGGGCGGCCAGCGCGACCAGCCCGACGTCCCCGGTGACGGTGCTGACCGGCACGCAGAAGAGGACCAGCAGGCCCAGCCCCGCCAGCGCCGGCTGCCGCCCGCCGACGGCGATGAGGTCGACGGTGACCGCGACCATCCCGACCAGCAGGACGGTCAGCGCGAGCAGCCCGGTCAGCGGCAGCGCCGGCGTCGACTGCTCCCGCAGCTCGGCCGACCCCACCGTGAGGACGTCGCCCAGCCCGCGGAGGCTGGCCGGCGTGGGGAACCACCCCCCGATGGCGTCGTCGGGGGCGAACAGCGCCGTCATCAGGCAGGTCAGCACCGCGAGCTGGGCCAGCGGGACAAGCGGCACGCCGGCGGCCGCGGCGCGGGCGGGCAGCGGCCGCCCGCCCGACGCCCACGCCCACAGCGCCGGCCCGGCCGTGCGCAGCGCCAGCCCGGTGAGCGCCACGACGGTGACGGCCGCCAGCGCCGGGGGAAGCCACGCCGGGCGGGTGAAGACCGGTGCCAGCGCGCAGGTGCCCAGGGCGGTCGCCACCGCGGTGGCCAGGGTGGTGCCGCCCTCGTGCCGGCCCGCCGGAGCCGGCTGCACGCGGGCCCGGCGGCCGGCCGCGATCGGGGGACCGGGTGGCGGCAGCGGGGCCGAGGGGGCCGGCGGCGGGGCGAGCGTCGTCATGCCGGCACCGCCAGCGGCCCACCGGGGCGCGGTCCGGTGCCGCGCTGCGCGGCCAGCTCGGCCCACACCGCCTCGACCGGGCTGGTGGCGCCGGCGACGGCGACCTGCCAGCCGGCGCCGCGCAGCAGCGCCGCGGACTCCTCGACCTGTGCCGCCAGGTGCGCCCGCGAGGTGGCCGACAGCGCCCGGCGGGCGCGCGTGCCGGCGTCGGCCCAGCTCGCCACGTCGAGCAGGACCGCGGCGTCGCGGTGCGGCCCGGAGCGGGCGGCGACCAGGTCGGCGACGTCGTCGGGGGCGACGGCGCCGAGCACCGCCACGACGGGGCCGTCCCCGGCCACCCGGTGCAGCTGCTCCACGGCCGGCCGCAGGGACGAGCCGCGCGCCGGGGCCAGCACGGCCAGCCGGTCGAGCAGCTCGCTGGGGCCCAGCCCGCCCGAGCCCTCGGCCGGGCGCAGCTCGCCCTCGGCGGTGAGCACGCGGAGGACCGCACCCCGCCGGGACAGCGTGGTGCCGACGCTCGCGGCGGCCTCCACCAGCCACTCGAGGCTGTCCGGGGGCGGAGCCGGGTCACCCGGCGGCCCGGGGACGGCGCCCGTCGCGGCCGCCCCCGGAGCGGTGGCCCGGGCGAGCAGGTGGGCGTGCACCCGCGTGTCGAGCAGCAGGGCGGCCTGCGCGCGCCACGGCCGCTCCTCCATCCGCACCATCAGCTCGCCGGTGCGGGCGGTCGCCCGCCAGTGCACCTTGCGCAGGTCGTCGCCGTGCCGGTACGCGCGGGTGCTGACGTCGTCCTCGCCGTGCACCGCGATCGACCGGCGGGCGCCCTCCCCGCCGCCGCCGTGCCCGCCGGCCGGGCCGCCGGGGCCCAGCGGCCGCACCCGGGGGACGACGACCAGCGGCGCGCCGTCGCTGCCGCTGGTGGTGCGTTGCACCAGCCCGAAGGGGTCGACCAGCCGCAGCTGCAGCGGGCCGAGGCGGTACCGGCCCCGGCGTCCGCCGTGCACCCGGTAGGGCAGCGCGACCGACCGGCCGCCGGGCAGCCGCTCGACGACGTATCCGGGCGACCGGCCGAGCTCGGCCGGCAGCTGCTCGGACAGCAGCCACAGCCGGCCGGTGCGGCGGTCGGCGTTGGTGACCTCGAGCAGCACGTCGGCGCCCTCCCCGCGGGGGACCCGCGCCGGGGTCACCGTGCGGCGCACGCCCACCCGGAAGCGCTGGCGGGCCACCGCGAACGCCGACAGCAGGGGCAGTACCAGCAGGAAGACGGCGATCTGCACCAGCGGCCGCTCACCGAGCAGCGCGCCCAGCGCGAGCAGGGTCAGGCCCGCCGCGACCAGGCAGCGGCCGCGCAGGGTGAGCGACGTCAGCGCCGTGCGGAGCGGGCCGCCCACGGCTCAGCGCCCGCGGGGGACGGGCACGGTGCCCAGCAGCCCGCGCACGATCTGCTCCGGGCTGCGCCGGGCGGCCGCGGCGTCGGCGGTCAGCAGCAGGCGGTGGGCCAGCACCGGCAGCGCCATCGCCTGGACGTCGTCGGGCAGCACGTGGTCGCGGCCGGCCAGCGCCGCGGCTGCCCGGGCGGTGCGCAGCAGCTGCAGCCCGGCCCGGGGCGAGGCGCCCAGGCGCAGGTCGGGGGAGCGGCGGGTGGCCTCCACCAGCGCGACGACGTAGCGGCGGAGGGCGTCGGAGACGTGCAGCGTGCCGACGGCGGCGACGAGGGCGCGGACCGTGGCGGCGTCGGCCACCGGCCCGAGGGTGGTCAGCGGGTCGCCGGTGCCGCGGTCGTCGAGCATGGCGACCTCGGACTCGCGGTCGGGGTAGCCCATCGACACCCGCGCGGTGAACCGGTCGCGCTGCGCCTCGGGGAGGGGATAGGTGCCCTCCATCTCCACCGGGTTCTGCGTGGCCATCACCAGGAAGGGCCGGGCCAGCTCGTAGCTGACGCCGTCGACGGTGACCTGCCGCTCCTCCATGCACTCCAGCAGCGCCGACTGCGTCTTGGGCGAGGCCCGGTTGATCTCGTCGGCGACCACGACGTTGGCGAACACCGCGCCCGGCCGGAACTCGAAGGCCCGGGTCTCCTGGTCGTAGATCGACACCCCGGTGACGTCGCTGGGCAGCAGGTCGGGCGTGAACTGGATGCGGCGCACGCTGGCGTCGATCGAGGCGGCGAGGGCCTTGGCCAGGGTCGTCTTGCCGGTCCCGGGCACGTCCTCGACGAGCAGGTGGCCCTCGGCGAGGAGCACGACCAGCGCCAGGCGGACGACGTCGGGCTTGCCCTGCACGACGCGCGAGACGTTGGCCGAGATCCGTGCGCCCTCCGCCGCGACGTCGACCGGCAGCCCGGCCGTCCCGTCCGCCGCACGCATGGTGTCGGTCACCCGGCCCACGGTACGTGCCCGTCGCCGTTCCGCAGGCGGGTCCGTGCGCCCCACCGGGTCGGTTCTCGCCCTCCTCCGCGCCCCCCACCGGAGCGGCCGTGCCGGGGTCCCCGGCGCCCCCCGTGGTGGTCGTGCGCCCCACCGCGCCCCACCCCGGCTCCCTCCCGGCCGGGCACCGCGCCGACCCGGCGCTGACCTGCACGGGGAGCGGTGGGGAGAACCGGTCACGACATGGTGTCGAGTGGTGTTCGGTGGGGCGTAGTGGGTTAGTGTGTGGCGCGGTGGGGAGCCAGGGCCCGTCCCGGGTCCGCGGTGGACGCGAGGAGGGCGCATGGGGGAGGTGATCCGGTGTTCGTCGGCAGCTACTCGTTGCGGCTCGACGAGAAGGGCCGGCTCGCTCTCCCGGTGCGCTTCCGTGACCAGGTGGCCGACGGCATGGTGATCAAGAAGGGCCAGGAGCGCTGCATCTACGGCCTGACCATGGCCCGGGTCGCCGAGCAGAGCCGCGCCGCCGCCGCCATGGCGCCCGCCGACACCGCCGAGGCCCGCATGCGGGCCCGCCTGAGCTTCGGCTCGATGGTCGAGGTCGAGCCGGACAAGGCCGGCCGCATCACCATCCCGGCGGGCCTGCGCCAGTACGCCGGCCTGGACCGCGACGTCGTCGTGGTCGGGGTCGACACCCGCTTCGAGATCTGGGACCAGGCCACGTGGGACGCCTACGAGGCCGAGCAGGAGGCGGCGTTCGCCGCCATGGAGAGCGAGGGGATGCCCACGCTGTCCTGACCCCGTCCAGCCGGTCGCCCCGGCCGCCGCGCGCCCGACCGCGAGCCGACTTCCCCGCGGCTCGACCGGGTCCGGCCCGAACCGCCTTCCCCGCGGCTCGGTCCCCGCGCGGATCCCGGCGTCCCCACGCCACCGGCCCCGCCGGTGACCGGCATCGGCGGCCCCCGCCCCCCGCGGGCGCCTCCTGACGCACTTCCCCGGCGCCAGGCGGCCCCGCGGGGGGTGGGGGTCCCCACCCCCTCCCCATCCCGTCCCACGATCCCCATACCGCCCCACCCGGCGCGTCCCCCGCCCGGGTGGCCTCCGGCCTGCCCGCACCCCGCCGCGCGGCGTCACTCCCGTCCCGTCCGTCCCACGGCACGCCGCCGAGCTCCCCCAGCCGACCGGCTGCCCGCGCCACCATGGGCGCACCGGACCGGCGCCCGCCGGCGAGGTGCACGCCGACGGGGACGCCGTCCCGCGCGGGAGCCCGACCCGAGGAGACCGACGATGAGCACGCCCGAGCCCACCCGGCCCGCGGTGCACGTGCCCGTCCTCCTCGACCGCGTCACCGACCTGCTGGGCCCCGCGTGCAGCCGCGAGGGCGCCGTCCTCGTCGACGCCACCCTCGGCCTGGCCGGGCACTCCACCGCCCTGCTGCGCGCCCACCCCGGGCTGCGCCTGGTCGGTCTCGACCGCGACCCCGACGCCCGCGCCGAGGCGACCCGCCGGCTCACCGACGCCGGGGTGGCCGACCGGGCCACCGTGGTGCCCGCGGTCTTCGACGAGCTGCCCGACGTCCTCGACCGGCTCGGCCTGCCCGAGGTGCAGGCGGTCCTGTTCGACCTCGGCGTCTCCTCGCTGCAGCTCGACCGGGCCGACCGCGGTTTCAGCTACGCCGCCGACGGCCCGCTGGACATGCGCATGGACCCCGCCGCCCCGCGGTCGGCCGCCGACGTCGTCAACACCTACTCGGCCGCCGAGCTCACCCGGGTGCTGCGGGTCTACGGCGAGGAGCGCTTCGCCTCCCGCATCGCCGGGGCGATCGTCCGCGAGCGCGCCCGCGAGCCGTTCACCGGCACCGAGCGGCTGGCGCACCTGGTGCGCGACGCTATCCCCGCCGCCACCCGGCGCACCGGCGGCCACCCCGCCAAGCGGACCTTCCAGGCGCTGCGGATCGAGGTCAACGACGAGCTCGGCGTCCTCGAGCGGGCGCTGCCGGCCGCGCTCGACGCGCTGGCGGTCGGCGGCCGGCTGGCCGTCATCACGTTCCACTCGCTGGAGGACCGCATCGTCAAGCAGGTCCTCGCCGCCGGGGCGACCGACCGGACGCCGCCCGACCTGCCGATGCGGCTGCCCGAGTACGGCCCCGTGCTGCGGCTGCTCACCCGCGGCGGGGAGACTGCCTCCGAGGAGGAGCTCGCGGCCAACCCGCGGGCGGCCTCGGCCCGCGTCCGCGCCGCCGAGCGCATCCGGAGGGCCGCATGAGCGCCGCCGCCCGCGCGCCCCGCGACGGCGCCGCCCGGACCCCCGCCGCGCCGGGGAAGCCCTCGACGGCGACGACCGGGTCCGCGGCGATCCCCGCACCGCACGCCGTCCCGTCCCGGCCGCTGCGCGCCCTGCCCTCGCGGCCGGTCCGCACGCTGCCCCCGCGGCCGGCGCGCGGCGTGCCGGCCCGGCCCGCGCGCGCCCGGGCCACCGGCCCGGCACCCCGTGTGGCGCCGGTGCCGGAGCTGCGGCTGGTCCCCGGCGGGACCGGCCGGGCCCGCGCTCCCGGCGCCGGCACCCGCCGGGCGCCGTTCGTGCTGCTCGTCCTGCTGCTCCTGGTGGCCACCACGATCGGCCTGCTGGTCCTCAACACCGCCATCGCGGTCAACTCGCTCAAGGCCACCGAGCTGCGCGCCGCCAACGCCGAGAAGGCCGAGGAGGTCCAGGACCTGGAGAAGCAGGTGATCGCCGGCGGCGCGCCCGCGCAGCTCGCCGCGGCCGCCGCGGCGGCCGGGCTGGTCCCCGCCGGCGCCGCGGCCTACCTGGTGGTCGGTCCCGACGGCACCGCCACGCTGCGCGGTACCCCCGAACCCGCACCGGGCGCCGCCCCGCCGGCCGGGGACGGGGGCTGACCGTGGGCCCCCGGGACACCCCGCGCGAGCGGCCCCGCGGCCTCCCCGGCGACGCCCGCCGCGAGCGCGTGCCTCCGGGCCGGGGCGCCGTGCCGCGCACCGGCGCCGACCGCGCCGCGACCGCCCGCTCGGGTGCCGGTGCCTGGCGCGGCGGTCCCCGCGGCGGGGGAGCGACCCGCGCGGGCGCCTTCGTCCCGCGCCGTCCGCAGGGCCGCCGGCACAGCGGCCGCACCCTGACCCCGCGCCCGGCCCGGCTGCGGTGGGGGCTGGTGCTCGTCGTCGTCCCGCTGCTGCTGGTCACCGGCCGGCTGGTGCTGCTCCAGGGCGTCGACAGCGCCGACCTCGCCTACCGCGCCGAGCAGGACCGGCTCGCCGACGTCCCGATCTCGGCGCTGCGCGGCGCGATCGTCGACCGCGACGGCCACCCGTTCGCCTACACCGTCGACGCCTCCCGCGTCACCGCCGACCCCACCGTCGTCGAGGACCCCGAGCGCACCGCGCTGGCGCTGACCGCGCTCCTCGACGTCCCGGTCGACGAGCTGACCGAGCGGCTCTCCGCCGAGGGCCGCTACGTCAGCCTCGCCCGGCAGGTGCCGCCGGAGACCGTGGAGGCGATCGAGGAGCTCGACCTGCCCGGGGTCTTCTTCGAGGACGACCCGGTGCGGCTCTACCCGGCCGGTGCCGTCGGCGGGCAGGTGGTCGGCTTCATCGGCCGCGACGGCACCGGCCTCGGCGGCGTCGAGCTGCGCTTCGAGGACGCCCTCGCCGGCACCGACGGCCGCCGCCGCGTCGAGGTCGGCAGCGGCGGCAACCCCATCCCCGCCGGCATCGACGAGTCGACGCCGGCCACCGACGGCAGCACCGTCGAGCTCACCGTCGACCAGGACGTGCAGTACGTCGTGGAGCAGCGGCTCGGCCAGGCCTGCGCCGACGGCGCCACCACCCGCGCCTCGGCCGTCGTGCTCGACGTGCAGACCGGCGAGGTGGTGGCGATGGGCTCCTGCCCCGGCTACGACCCCGCGCAGGCCGGCCGCACCGACCCCGAGCTGCTCGGCAACCCGATCGTCAGCGGCGTGTTCGAGCCCGGCTCGGTCATGAAGGCGGTGACCCTGGCCGCCGCGCTCGAGGAGGGGGTGGCCACCCCGGACGAGGTGCTGACCGTCGACGGGCACATCCAGGCCGGCGACGCCGTGGTCACCGACGCCCACGACCACGAGCCGATCGACTGGACGGTGACCGGGATCCTCGCCAAGTCCAGCAACGTCGGCACGATCATGCTGGCCCGCGAGGTGGGCGACGAGACGCTCGAGCGGTACCTGCGCGCCTTCGGCGTGGGGGAGCAGACCGGGGTGGAGCTGCCCGGCGAGAGCTCCGGGATCCTGCAGGACGCCGCCGAGTGGGAGGAGAGCCGCGCGGCCAACATCGCCATCGGCCAGGGCGTGTCGGTCACCACCCTGCAGATGGCGTCGATCTACCAGGCCATCGCCAACGACGGCGTCCGCGTGGCCCCGCGGGTGGTCTCCTCGGTCACCGCCCCGGACGGGACGACGGGCACGCCGGACGCGCCCGAGCCCACCCGGGTGGTCAGTGAGGCCACCTCGGACGACCTCGCGCACATGCTCGAGGCGGTCGTCGGTCCCGGCGGCACCGCGCCGCTCGCGCAGGTCGAGGGCTACCGGGTGGCCGGCAAGACCGGCACCGCGCAGCGCCCCAACCCCGAGTGCAACTGCTACGACGGCGGCGGCTACGTGACGACCTTCGTCGGGTTCGCCCCGGCCGACGACCCGCAGTACGTCGTCGCCGTCGACCTCGAGCGGCCCACCAGCTCGGCCGAGGGCGGCCAGGTCGCCGCGCCGGTGTTCGCCGACGTCATGCGGCACGTCCTCACCTCCGCCGGGGTGGTGCCCTCCGACACGCCCCGCCCGGACTTCGCGCTGACCCGCGAGGACCTCCCCGAGGCGGCAACGGGCGGTCCCGCCGGGGATTGAGCGGCTCCGTCCGTGCACTTCCGCGAAAGTGCACGGGGAGGGCCGCACCGCCGAGGGGCCGCGGGTGCGCGGGGGAGGAACGGGGCGCCGGTAGATTGGCCCGACGTGAGCCCGACCGGACCCGGGTCGGTGCCCCGGCCCGCGGGGACCCGCCCGCTCGCCCTCAGCGCCCTCGCCGACCTCGTCGGTGACCCCGTGCAGGGCGACCCCGCCACCCCGGTCCGCGGCGTCACCCTCGCCTCGACCGAGGTGCTCCCCGGCGACCTGTACGCCGCCCTCCCCGGGGCGCGCACCCACGGCGCGCGCTACGCCGCCGACGCCGCGGCGCGGGGCGCGGTCGCCGTCCTCACCGACCCCGCCGGCGGCGAGCAGGCGGCCGCCACCGGCCTGCCGGTGTGCGTGGTCGAGGACCCCCGCGGCCGGCTCGGCGCGGTCGCCGCCCGTGTCTACGGCGAGCCCGCCCGCCGGCTGCCGGTCATCGGCATCACCGGCACCAACGGCAAGACGACGACGAGCTACCTGGTCGAGGCGGGCCTGGCCGCCGCGGGCCGCGGCACCGGGCTGATCGGCACCGTGCAGTCGCGCACCCGCGGCCGCGACGGCGCCGAGACCACCTTCCCCAGCGTCCGCACCACGCCCGAGGCCCCGGTGCTGCACGCGCTGCTGGCGACCATGGCCGAGTCCGGCGTCGACGCCGTCGTCATGGAGGTCTCCAGCCACGCGCTGGTGCAGGGCCGGGTCGGCGGGGTGCCCTTCGCCGCCGCCGGGTTCACCAACCTCAGCCAGGACCACCTCGACTTCCACCGCGACCTCGAGGACTACTTCCAGGCCAAGGCGCTGCTCTTCGACGGCCGCGCGGCCACCGAGGTGGTCGTCGTCGACGACGAGCACGGCCGCCGGCTGGCCGGGATGCTCGGCGAGCGCGCGGTCACCGTCTCCGCCGACGGCGCGGCCGCGCACTGGACCGCCACCGACGTCGCGCCCGCCCCCGACGGCGGCTCCACCTTCACCGTGACCGGCCCCGGCGGCAGCTGGCCCGCCAGCGTGCGGCTGCCCGGCCGGTTCAACGTCACCAACGCCGTCCTCGCGGTCGCGCTGCTCGACGCGGTCGGCGTGCCGGTGGCGCAGGCGCTCGAGGGCATCGCCGCCACCGTCGTCCCCGGCCGCATGGAGCCCGTCGACGCCGGCCAGCCGTTCACCGCCGTCGTCGACTACGCGCACACCCCCGACGCCGTGACCACCGCGCTCGCCGCGCTGCGGGCCTCGACGCGGGGCAGGCTGGTCACCGTGATCGGCTGTGGCGGCGACCGCGACCAGGGCAAGCGCCCGGCGATGGGCGCGGCGGCGGCGCTGGGCAGCGACCTCGTCGTCGTCACCGACGACAACCCGCGCTCGGAGGACCCGGCCGCCATCCGCGCCGCGGTGCTGGCCGGGGTGCCGGCCGACCGCCGCGCCGCCGTCGAGGAGGTCGGCGACCGCCGGGCGGCCATCGCCCGCGCCGTCGCGCTGGCCCGCCCCGGCGACACGGTGCTGGTGGCCGGCAAGGGGCACGAGCCGGGACAGGAGGTCGCGGGCACCGTGACGCCCTTCGACGACCGGGCCGTGCTGCGCGAGGCGATCGCCGCCCTGCACCCGCAGGCGTCGGCCCCCGCCGGGGCGGCCTCCCGGTGATCACCCTCTCCCTCGCCGAGGTCGCGCAGGCCGTCGGCGCGTCCGTGCCGCCCGGCGCCGGGGACGTCGCGGTCACCGGCGTCACGCTGGACTCCCGCGCCGTCTCGGCCGGTGACCTGTTCGTCGCGGTGGCCGGCGAGCGCGTCGACGGGCACGACTTCCTCGACGCCGCCGCGGCCGCCGGCGCCGTCGCGGCGCTGACCACCCGTCCCGGCGGCCCGCTGCCGGCCCTGGTCGTCGACGACACCGTGGCCGCGCTCGGCCGGCTCGCCGCACTGGTGCACACCCGGCTCGCCGCGGCCGGCCTGCTGACCGTCGGCATCACCGGGTCCTCGGGCAAGACCTCCACCAAGGACCTGCTCGGCCAGGTGCTCGCCGCCGCCGGGCCCACCGTCAGCCCGCCCGGCTCCTACAACAACGACATCGGCCTGCCGCTCACCGTGCTGTCGGCCGACGCGACCACCCGCTTCCTGGTGCTCGAGATGGGCGCCCGCGGCGTGGGCCACATCGCCCGCCTCTGCGCGGTGGCCCGCCCCGACGTCGGCGTCGTGCTCAACGTCGGCTCGGCGCACCTGGGCGAGTTCGGCTCCGCTGACGCGATCGCGGTGGCCAAGGGCGAGCTGGTCGAGGCGCTGCCGGCCACCGGCACCGCCGTCCTCAACGCCGACGACCCCCGCGTGCTCGGGATGGCGCCGCGCACCCGCGCCCGGGTGGTCACCACCGGGCGGTCCGCGGACGCCGACGTCCGCGCCACCGGTGTCACCCTCGACGACGCCGCCCGCGCCCGCTTCACCCTCGTCGCCGGCGGCGAGCAGCACCCGGTGGCGCTGCAGGTCGTCGGCGAGCACCAGGTCGCCAACGCGCTGTCGGCGGCCGCCGCCGCGCTGGCCGCCGGGATGACCCCGGCCGCCGTCGCCGCCGCCCTGTCCGACGCGCAGCCTCGCAGCCGGTGGCGGATGGAGGTCACCCGCCGGGACGACGGCGTGACCGTGGTCAACGACGCCTACAACGCCAACCCCGAGTCGATGCGCGCGGCGCTGGCCGCCCTCGCCGGGCTCCCGGCCACCCGGCGGGTCGCCGTCCTCGGCGGGATGGCCGAGCTGGGCCCGGACGCCACGGCCGAGCACGAGCGCCTGGGCCGCGACGCGGTCGCCGCGGGGGTCGACCTGCTCGTCGCCGTCGGACCCGATGCGGTAGGGATGGTGGCGGGTGCCACGGCCGCCGGTGCCCGCCACGGGGAGGGCTCCGGGACGAACGTGGTCTCCGTGCCCGACCGGGCGGCCGCACTCGACCTGCTCTCGGAGGTACTCGTGCCCGGTGACGTCGTGCTGGTGAAGGCCAGCCGGTCGAACGGGCTGGAGGTCCTGGCCGAGGGCCTGCTCACCGCCGGGGCAGGCGCGTGAAGTCCGTCCTCATCGCCGCGGCGTTCGGGCTGTTCATCTCCATCCTCGCCACGCCGCTGGCCGTCCGGGCCTTCCGGCGCCGCGGCTTCGGTCAGGAGATCCGCGACGACGGCCCCGAGTCGCACCTGTCGAAGAAGGGCACGCCCACCATGGGCGGCACCGTCATCGTCGGGGCCACCGTCGCGGGCTACCTCATCGCCCACCTCTTCCTCATCGGCCAGCCCGGCCGCGGCGTCACCGCCACCGGCCTGCTGCTGCTGTTCCTCATGGTGGGGCTGGGCACCGTCGGGTTCCTCGACGACTACCTCAAGATCCGGTACCGCCGCAGCCTGGGCCTGAACAAGACGGCGAAGCTGGTCGGGCAGCTGGTCGTCGGGCTGACCTTCGCCATCCTGGCGCTCAACTTCCCCGACGAGGCCGGGGTGACGCCGGCCTCGGAGTTCGTCTCCTACGTCCGCGACATCGAGCCGCTGTTCGTCAGCGCCATCGGCTTCGTCGTGCTGGCCTACCTGTTCATCGCCGGGTTCTCCAACGCCGTCAACCTCACCGACGGCCTCGACGGGCTGGCCGCCGGCTGCTCGGCGATGGTGTTCGGCGCCTACGTGGTGATGAGCTTCTGGCAGTTCACCCACGACTGCGCCACGGCCGCGGTCGACGGCTGCTACCAGGTGCGCGACCCGCTCGACGTCACGCTGGTGGCGGCCGCCGCGCTGGGCGCGTGCCTGGGCTTCCTGTGGTGGAACACCAGCCCGGCGCGGATCTTCATGGGCGACACCGGCTCGCTGGCCCTCGGCGGGCTGATGTCCGGCATCGCCATCGTCACCCGCACCGAGCTGCTGCTCATCGTCCTCGGCGGCCTGTTCGTGGCGGTGACGCTGTCGGTGGTCATCCAGGTGGCCTTCTTCCGCGCCACCCGCCGGCGGGTGTTCCGGATGGCCCCGCTGCACCACCACTTCGAGCTCGCCGGGTGGGCGGAGAACACCGTCATCGTGCGGTTCTGGCTGGTGACCGGGATGGCCGTGGCCTTCGGGCTGGGCCTGTTCTACGCCGACTGGCTCGCCCTGACCGGGCTGTGAGCGCGCCCTCACGCACCCGGCGGCCGGCCGCCCGCCCGTCGCGACACGCGGCGTCCCTGCCGGGACCGCACGCGCGACTCGGCGACGATGTCCGGATGGACGGCCGCAGCGAGTCCACCCGCGCCCGCCGCACGGCCCGCCGGACCTCCCCGGCGGCGCCTCCCCGGCGCCGGCTGCGCGGCCCGGCCTGGCTCGACGGGCCGATGACCAGCTGCCACCTGGTCATCGGCGCGGCCGGTCTGCTGCTGGCCATCGGGCTGGTCATGGTGTTCTCCGCCTCCGCGATCGAGGCGGCCCTCGACGACCAGCCGGCCTGGCGCCCCGGCGTCGACCAGCTCGTGTTCGCGGCGCTCGGCCTGGTCGCGCTGGGCATCGCGGTGCGGCTGCCCGCGGGCCTGGTCCGCCGCTGGTCGCCGGTCGCGCTGGTCGTGGTCGTCGTGCTGCTGGTCGCCGTGCTCGTGCCGGGGATCGGAGTCGAGTACAACGGCTCGCGGGCCTGGATCAGCCTCGGGTTCACCGACTTCCAGCCCTCGGAGCTGTCCAAGCTCGTCGTCGCGCTGTGGGGCGCGCACGTGCTGGCCCTGCGCGGCCGCCACCTGACGGTCCGGACCCTGCTGGTGCCGCTGCTGCCGGTCTTCGTGCTCATGGCCGGCCTGCTCATGCTCGAGCCGGACTTCGGCGCGGTGGTCAGCCTGCTGCTGGTCGTCGCCGGGCTGCTGTGGGCCGGCGGCCTGCCGGGACGGCTGTGGGGGATCGGCATCGCCAGCGCCGCCACGCTGGCCTGGCTCATGGTCAGCACCTCGCCGTACCGCATGGAGCGGGTCACCTCGTTCCTGCACCCCTTCGACGACCCCACCGACTCCGGCTTCCAGGCCATCCGCGGCTTCTACGCGCTGGCCAACGGCGGACTGTGGGGCGTGGGCCTGGGCAACAGCGCCATGAAGTGGAACCTGCTGCCCGAGGCCGAGTCGGACTACATCTTCGCGATCATCGGCGAGGAGCTCGGCTTCCTCGGCTGCCTGGTCGTGGTCACCCTCTACGCCGTGCTGGCCTACGCCGGCTTCCGCATCGCCCGCCGCACCACCGACCGCTTCGTGTCGCTGGCCAGCGTGGCGATCACCGTCTGGCTGGTCGGCCAGGCGGCCATGAACATGGGCTACGTGGTGGGCGTCCTCCCGGTCACCGGGGTCACCCTGCCGCTGGTCTCCGCCGGTGGCACCTCGCTGGTGCTCACCCTCTTCATCGTGGGGATCCTCATCCGCTTCGCCCGATCCGAGCCCGACGCCATCGAGTACGCCCGCAGCCGCGACCGCGGCCGGCTGGCCCGCTGGCTGCTGCCGGTGCCGGCGCTCGCCGTCGACCCGGTCCGCCCGCGGCGGTCCCGACCCGAGCCGGCCGCCGCCCGTCCGGCGGCCCGCCGGCCGGTGGAGGCCCACCCCGTCCGGCGGCCCGTCACCGACCGCGGTGCCGACCGCCGGGCCGAGCGCCGGGTGCCCCCGCCGGCAGCCCGGCGCCCGGACCGCGACCGCGTGCCCGCCCGGCCCGCCGACGACCGCCCGGGACGGTCCCGGTGACCGGCCCGACCGGCCCCGGCAGCGTCGTCCTGGCCGGCGGCGGCACCGGCGGCCACATCGAGCCGATGCTCGCCCTCGCCGACGCGCTGCGGCGGCGCGACCCCGCCCTGCGGATCACCTGCCTGGGCACCGCCCGCGGCATGGAGACCCGGCTGGTGCCCGCCCGCGGCTACGACCTGCGGCTCATCCCGCCGGTGCCGCTGCCGCGCAAGCCCACGCCGGACCTGCTGCGCGTGCCCGGCCGGGTCCGCCGCGCGGTCGCCGACACCCGCGCGCTGCTCGGCGAGCTCGCCGCCGACGTCGTCGTCGGGTTCGGCGGGTACGTGGCGCTGCCGGCCTACCTGGCCGCGAAACGCGCCGGCGTGCCGGTCGTCGTGCACGAGCAGAACGCGCTGCCGGGCCTGGCCAACCGGATCGGCGCCCGGGTCGCCGCCCGGGTGGCGGTCACCGTGCCGGGCACCCCGCTGCACCGCGGCGAGCACGTCGGCATGCCGCTGCGCTCGGCCATCACCACGCTCGACCGCGCCGCCACCCGGCCCGCGGCCCGCGCCGAGTTCGGTCTCGACGCCGACCGCCCGACGCTGCTGGTCTTCGGCGGGTCGCAGGGCGCGGCCTCGCTCAACCGGGCCGCGGTCGCTGCGGCCGACGCGCTCACCGCCGCCGGGGTCCAGGTGCTGCACGCCCGCGGCCCGAAGAACACCGACGTCACGGTGCCGCCGCGCCCGGCCGGGTCGGCGCCCTACGTCGTCGTCGACTACCTCGAGCGGATGGACCTCGCCTACGCCGCCGCCGACCTCGCGCTGTGCCGCTCGGGCGCGGTCACCGTCGCCGAGCTGTCGGCGGTCGGGCTGCCGGCGGCGTTCGTGCCGCTGCCCATCGGCAACGGCGAGCAGCGCCGCAACGCCCTGCCCGTGGTCGAGGCCGGCGGCGGCCTGCTCGTCGACGACGCCGACCTCTCGCCGGCGTGGATCGAGGCGACGCTGGTGCCGCTGCTCACCGACCCGGCCGCGCTCGCCGGGTACGCCGCCCACGCCGCCGCGGCCGGGGTGCCCGACGCCGACGACCGGCTGGCCGACATCGTGCTGGAGGTGGCGGCCGGTGACCGCTGACGCGACCGCGGCCTGGACCGGGCCCGTCCCCACGCTCGAGCAGCTCGGCGCGGTGCACTTCGTCGGCATCGGCGGCGCCGGGATGAGCGGCATCGCGCGGATCCTGCTCGCCCGCGGGGTGCCGGTCTCCGGCAGCGACCGCAGGGACAGCCCGACGGTGATGGCGCTGCGGGCCCTGGGTGCGCGGGTGGAGACCGGCCACGACGCCGCCCACCTCGGGGACGCCGACTCGGTCGTCGTCTCCTCCGCCATCCGCGAGGACAACCCCGAGCTGGCCGCCGCCCGGGCCCGCGGGCTGACCGTGCTGCCCCGTGCCGTCGCGCTCGCCGCGGTGATGGCCGGGCGGCGCAGCGTCGCCGTCGCCGGCACGCACGGCAAGACCTCGACCACCTCGATGCTCACCGTGGCCGTGCAGGCCTGCGGCGTGGACGCCTCCTTCGCCATCGGCGGCACGCTCAACGAGTCGGGCAGCAACGCGCACGCCGGCGCGGGCGACGTGTTCGTCGCCGAGGCCGACGAGAGCGACCGCTCGTTCCTGCTGCTCGCGCCGTACGGGGCGGTCGTCACCAACGTCGAGGCCGACCACCTGGACAACTACGGCGACCTGGCCGCGGTCGAGGCCGCGTTCGACCGGTTCCTCGCCACCGTGGCCCCCGGCGGCTTCGTCGTCGTGTGCGCCGACGACCCCGGCTCGGCCCGGCTGCGCGGCGTCCCCACCCCCGCCCGGATGCGCACCTACGGGACCGCCGCGGACGCCGACCTGCGCCTGGTCGACCTCGACGTCGGCCCGGACACCACCGCCTGGACCGCGGTCCTCGACGGCGCCGTGCTCGGCCGCGTGCGCATCCGGGTCCCCGGCGATCACATGGCCCGCAACAGCGCCGCCGCCCTGCTGGCCGGCCTGGAGCTGGGCCTGCCCGCCGAGGGGCTGATCGCCGGGCTGGAGCGCTTCGGCGGGGTGCACCGCCGCTTCGAGCTCAAGGGCGTCGCCGCCGGGGTGCGGGTCTACGACGACTACGCCCACCACCCGACCGAGGTCACCGCGCAGCTGCGCGCCGCCCGGGCGGTGGCGGGGGAGGGCCGGGTGGTCGTGGCGTTCCAGCCGCACCTCTACAGCCGTACCCGCGAGTTCGCGACGGCGTTCGGCGAGGCGCTCGGGCTGGCCGACGAGGTCGTGGTCATGGACGTCTACGGCGCCCGCGAGGACCCCGTGCCCGGTGTCACCGGCGCGATGGTCGCCGACGCCGTCCCGCTGCCGCCCGAGCGGGTGCACTTCGAGCCCTCGTGGTCGGCGGCCGCCCCGGCGCTGGCCGCGCGGGCCCGGCCCGGCGACCTGGTCATCACGATGGGCGCCGGCAACGTCTCGATGGTCGGACCGGAGGTGCTCGCCGCGTTGTCCGGCCCGGGTGGCGCCGAGCCCGGTGGGGACGCCGTCCGGTGAGCCGCGCGGGCCTGACCACGGCCGACCGCGAGCGCGGGGCGCCGGTCGAGGTCGCCCGGCCCGCCCGCCGGCACCGGCGGGACACCCCCCGCGACCGGCGCCGGCGGCGCCTGGTCGGCGGCGCCGTGGCGCTGCTCGTGCTGGCGGGCGCCTGGTGGGCGGTGTGGGCCAGCCCGCTGCTGGCGGTGCGCGACGTCCGCGTGGACGGGGCCACCACGCTGACCGCCGAGCAGGTCCGCACCGCCGCCGGCGTGGCCGAGGGGACGCCGCTGCTGCGGGTCGACGTCGACGCCGCCGAGGCCCGGGTCGCCCGCCTGCCGCAGGTCGCCTCGGTCCAGGTCGCCCGCGGCTGGCCGGGCAGCGTCGTCGTGACCGTGGCCGAGCGGCGGCCGGTCGCCGTCGTCGAGCAGGCCGGCACGCGGTCGCTGGTCGACGCCTCCGGGGTGCTGTTCGACACGGTCACCGGCGAGGCCCCGGCCGGCGTGGTGCCCCTCGACGTCGCCGCTCCCGGTCCCGACGACGTCGCCACCCGGGCCGCGCTCGACGCGCTCGTCTCGCTGCCCGCCGAGGTGCGCGACCGGGTCGCCGCCGCGGCGGCCGGTTCCGGCGAGGACGTCACGCTCACGCTCACCGACGGCACCACCGTCGTGTGGGGCGGTGCGGGCGACGGCGCCGACGACGACCGGCGGGCCGCCACGCTGGTGGCGCTGCTGGACCAGATCGCCGCCGGCGCACTCGAGCCGGCCACGACCATCGACGTCAGCGCGCCGGACGCCGTCGTCCTCCGCTGAGCAAGGGCCCTCCTGCCCCCACCCCTCGCTCCGCTCGGGGCGGGACCCTGCAGGAGGGCCGTTCCAGCACCTCACCTTCGCGCTGCGTGCGTGCCCGGGTGCGGACCGCTGATCGACCGGCGCGCCGCCGACACGCCCGCCTCCGCGACACGCCCGACACGACGTCCGGCCCCGATCCGTCCGCGTGTGTCGCTCGCCGCTGGTCTCGACCCCCACCTGAGGGATCGGCGCCGCGGGTCGTCACCGACGGTGGTGCAGATGTGACCACTGGGTCGCCGGAGATCCGTGGGATCGGAGTATCGCGACACGCCGGTCCGAGGAGGGTGCTTGTAGCGCCGGATGGAGCCCACCTAACTTCGTCGCGTCGACCCAGTTGACATAACACTAAGTCTGTACTTGAGGATGAGGGTCGAGGTCGGGAGCCCCACATGACACCTCCGCACAACTACCTCGCGGTCATCAAGGTCGTCGGCATCGGCGGCGGCGGTGTGAACGCGGTCAACCGGATGATCGAGGTCGGTCTGAAGGGGGTGGAGTTCATCGCCATCAACACCGACGCCCAGGCGCTGTTGATGAGCGACGCCGACGTCAAGCTCGACGTCGGCCGGGAGCTCACCCGCGGCCTCGGCGCCGGCGCCCAGCCCGACGTCGGCCGACAGGCAGCCGAGGACCACCGCGAGGAGATCGAGGAGGTGCTCAAGGGCGCCGACATGGTCTTCGTGACCGCCGGCGAGGGCGGTGGCACCGGTACCGGCGGCGCGCCGGTCGTGGCCTCGATCGCCCGCAAGCTCGGCGCGCTGACCATCGGCGTGGTCACCCGCCCGTTCTCCTTCGAGGGCAAGCGGCGCGCCGTGCAGGCCGAGTCGGGCATCGAGGAGCTGCGCAACGAGTGCGACACGCTCATCGTGATCCCCAACGACCGGCTGCTGCAGCTCGGTGACCGCAACGTCAGCGTCATGGACGCCTTCCGCACCGCCGACCAGGTGCTGCTCTCCGGTGTCCAGGGCATCACCGACCTGATCACCACCCCGGGCCTGATCAACCTCGACTTCGCCGACGTCAAGTCGGTCATGTCCGGTGCGGGCTCCGCGCTCATGGGCATCGGCAGCGCCCGCGGCGACAACCGCGCGCTGCTCGCCGCCGAGCAGGCGATCGCCAGCCCGCTGCTGGAGGCCTCGATGGAGGGCGCCCACGGCGTGCTGCTGTCGATCTCCGGCGGGTCGGACCTGGGCCTGTTCGAGATCAACGAGGCCGCCTCGCTGGTGTCCGACGCGGCCCACGCCGACGCCAACATCATCTTCGGTGCGGTCATCGACGACGCCCTCGGCGACGAGGTGCGCGTGACCGTCATCGCCGCGGGCTTCGACGGCGGCCGCCCGTCGTCGCGCAAGGACGCCGCGGTCGCCGCCGTGCCCGCCGCCGGGCCCACGACCGCCCCGGGCCGCCTGCCCTCGCCGCCGGTGGCCCCGGCGCCGTCCGCGGGCCTGCCGCGGGCGACGGGGGAGCGGCTGGTGGGCGCCGTGCCGCCCGCTCCGGTCGCGCCCGCCCCGGCGGCCCGCCCGACGCCGCCCGGCGGGGGGATCACCGTCCCGCCGCTGCCGCCGGTGACCAACGGCGCCGCCGGTGCCGCCGGCCGCCGCCCCCTCGGCAACGAGGACTTCGAGGAGGAGCTCGACATCCCGGAGTTCCTCCGCCAGTGACGGAGGACCCCCCTGCCCCCCACGGCTCGCAGGCTCGCCGCGGGCCCCTGCAGGGGGGCCGTTCCAGCAGGTCGGCCGCCTCTCCGGTGGTGCGCCCCCGACGGGTGGTCACCGACCGGAGGGGCGGCCGCTCGCGTCCGCCCTACGACACGTTCGACCTGGGGGCCCACGTCGGCGACGACCCCGCCGACGTCGCCGCCAACCGCGAGCGCCTCGCGCGCGAGCTCGGGGTGGCCGGTGACCGGCTGGTCTGGATGGACCAGGTGCACGGCACCGGCGTCGCCGTCGTCGAGGGCCCGGCCGAGGCACCGCTGCCGGCCACCGACGCCCTGGTCACCCGCACCCCCGGCCTCGTGCTGTGCGTGCTCGTCGCCGACTGCGTGCCCGTGCTGCTCGCCGACCCCGTCGCCGGCGTGGTCGCCGCCGTCCACGCCGGCCGCGAGGGCGTGCGGCAGGGCGTGGTCCCCGCGACGCTGGCCGCCATGGCCCGGCTGGGCAGCCGCCCCGCCGACACCACCGCGCTCCTCGGCCCGGCGGTCTGCGGCTCCTGCTACGAGGTGCCGCGCGCGATGCAGGCCGAGGTGGCCCGCGTCGCCCCGGCGGCCGCCGTGCGCACGCGGAAGGGCACGCCCGGCCTGGACCTGCGGGCCGGGCTGGCCGAGCTGATGACCCGGGCGGGCCTGGCGCAGGTGGTCCACGACCCGCGGTGCACCGTCGAGGACCGGCGGCTCTACAGCCACCGCCGCGACGGCGTCACCGGCCGCCAGGCCGGCGTGACCTGGCTCGGGTGAGCCGACCCACCGCCTGCGTGCACATCCGCGGGAGTGCACGGTCGCCATCGGGGACGATCGGAGCATGACGTCCCCGGCCGACCGCCTGCGGGCCGTCCGCGACCGCATCGCCGCGGGGGGGGGGGGGGGGGGGGGGGGGGCGGGGGGGGGGGGGGGGGGGCGCGCGCGGGGGCCCCCCCCCGCGGCGATGCTGGAGCTCGACGCGGCCCTGGCCG
>NZ_JBJGYX010000029.1:0-59151 GCF_054050195.1 Geodermatophilus sp. SYSU D00710 | reverse complement strand
CTCACCCTGCGGGTGGACGCGCGCAAGCCGCCGGCCAAGGGCGAGGTGGTGCACGTGGCCATCCGCCCCGGCGAGGCGCACGTGTTCTCCCCCGAGTCGGGCAAGCGCGTCTCCCAGGACGAGCGCTGACCTCCCGGCACTGAGATCCCGACAGGCCCCCGGACCACCGGTCCGGGGGCCCTGTCGCGTCGGTCCGGCCGAGCAGGCCCCACCGGTACGTGACCGCCGCTACAGTCCGCGCCGTGGTCCTCGCCGCCGCCCTGCTCGTGCTCGCGGGCCTGGGGCTGTTCGTGCTCGGCGTGACGACCGCCGAGAACGCCTGGTACTGGAGCTGCGTGGCCGCCTGCGGCCTGGCCGCGGCGCTGCTCGTCGTCGCCCGGCTCCGCACCCCGGCCGACGACGCCGTCCCCGCCCCGCCGGCCCCGGAGCAGGAGCCGACGCGGTCCGGCCGCGGGTCGGCCCGGCCCGCCGCGCCCGAGCCGGCCCGGCCCGCCGCCGGCGGGTCGACCTCTGCGGAGGACGCCGACGAGGCGGCGGCGGACCGCGCGGGGGACCCCGCCGGGGCGGAGGCCCGGCCGCGGCCCCGGCCGGCCGGGGATCCCGCCGCGCCGGAGGCCCCGGCGAGGGCGCACGGCCGGTTCCGGGGGAGGGCCGCCGGGGCGGGGCCGGCCGAACCGCCGGAGGAGGACGAGGAGGTCACCGACCTGCTCCTGGTCGTCGACCTCGACGACGAGGTGCTCGTCGTCGACGAGCACCCCCGCTACCACCTCGCCGACTGCTCCTCGCTGGCCGGCGGGGAGACCGTCCGGCTGCCGGTGCGCGAGGCGCGCGCCGAGGGGTTCACCCCGTGCGCCCGGTGCGGCCCGGACGCGCACCTGGCGCACCGCGAGCGCGCCCGCCGGGCAGCCCGCCGCGACTGACCCCCGCGCGACTGCCCCCGCGCGAGCGGCCCGCTACTCCGCCCGCGCCAGCCAGAACCGCGAGCCCGACGGCCCCTCGACCCCGGGCCCCTCGCCGGCCGCCCCGGCGTGCACCCCGGTCGCGAGGACCTCGCCGGCCACCTGCGCGCCGTGCTCGGTCAGCGCCTCGGCCATCGGGCCCTCCGCGGTCCACCACAGCTCGATGCGGTCGCTGACCGACAGGCCCGCGTTCTTGCGCGCCTCCTGCACCAGCCGCACCGCCTCGCGGACCATGCCGGCCCGCTCCAGCTCCGGCGTCATCGTCAGGTCCAGCGCCACCGTGAGCCCACCCGCGCTGGCCACCGTCCAGCCCTCGCGCGGGGTCTCGGTGACCACGAGGTCGCCGTCCTCGAGCGGCACGGCCTGCCCGTCGACGTCCACCGTCGCGGTCCCGGCCCGGTAGGCGGCCACCAGCGCGGCGGCGTCGGCGGCGGCGACGGCCTTCGCCACCGCCTGCACCTGCCCGCCCAGCCGCCGGCCGACGGCGCGGAAGTCGACCTTGACGCGGACGTCGACCAGGTCACCGCCCACCGCCGACAGCTCGGCGAGCTCGGCCACGTTGAGCTCGTCGGCCACCTCGGCCACCAGGTCGCGGGCCAGCGACCCCCAGCCCGGGACGGCCACCAGCGCGCGGGCCAGCGGCTGGCGGGTGCGCACCTTGGCCGAGGTGCGCGCCGCGCGGCCGAGCTCCACCAGCCGGCGGACCAGGTCGACCTGCGCGACCAGCTGCGGGTCGCGGGCGTCCTCGTCGACGGCCGGCCAGGAGGCCAGGTGCACCGAGTCGGGGGCGCCGGCGCCGAGCCCCGGACGGACGACCCGCGCCCACACCTCCTCGGTGACGAACGGGGTGAACGGCGCCATGAGCCGGGTCAGCCCGTCCACGACCTCGTGCAGCGTGCACAGCGCCGCGGGGTCGCCGTCCCAGAACCGGCGGCGCGAGCGGCGCACGTACCAGTTGGACAGGTCGTCGACGAACTGACCGATCAGCCGGCCCGCGCCCTGGGTGTCGAAGGACTCCAGCGCGTCGGTGACCCCCTCGGTGACCGCGGCCAGCTGGGCCAGCGCCCAGCGGTCCAGCAGCGGCCGCTGTTCGCGCGGGGGCGCGGCGGCCCCGTCCGCGCCCGGCCCGGCCCAGCCGTTGGTCTCGGCGTAGAGGGTGAGGAAGCTGGCGGTGTTCCAGTAGGTCAGCAGGACCTTGCGCACCACCTCGGACAGCGTCTCGTGGCCGACCCGGCGGGCCGCCCACGGCGAGCCGCCGGCCAGCATGAACCAGCGGACGGCGTCGGCGCCGTGCCGGTCCATCAGCGGGATCGGCTCGAGGATGTTGCCCAGGTGCTTGCTCATCTTGCGGCCGTCCTCGGCGAGGATGTGGCCCAGGCACAGCACGTTCTCGTACGAGCTCCGCCCGAACACCAGCGTGCCCACGGCCATGAGCGTGTAGAACCAGCCGCGGGTCTGGTCGATGGCCTCGGCGATGAACTGCGCCGGGTAGGCGGCCTCGAACTCGGCCCGGTTGCGGTGCGGCGCGCCCCACTGGGCGAAGGGCATCGACCCGGAGTCGTACCAGGCGTCGATGACCTGCCGGACCCGCCGGTAGGCGCCCTCCTCGCCGGGGCGGGTGAAGGTCACCTCGTCGATGAAGGGCCGGTGCGGGTCGAGGTCGGAGAGGTCCCGGCCGGTGAGCTCCGAGAGCTCGGCCAGCGAGCCGACGGCGACCATCCGGCTCGGGTCGGCGTCGTTGCGCCAGATCGGCAGCGGGGTGCCCCAGTACCGGTCCCGGGACAGCGCCCAGTCGACGTTGTTGTTCAGCCAGTCGCCGTAGCGGCCCCACTGGATGGTCTCGGGGTGCCAGTGGGTCTTCTCGTTCTCGGCGAGCAGCTGGTCCTTGATCGCGCTGGTGCGGATGTACCAGGACGGCTGCGCGTAGTACATGAGCGGCGTGTGGCAGCGCCAGCAGTGCGGGTAGCTGTGCTCGTAGCTCTGCTCCCGCCAGAGCAGGCCGCGCCGCTGCAGGTCGACGACGAGGGCGTCGTCGGCGGCCTTGAAGAACCGGCCGCCCACCAGCGGGACCTCGGTCAGGAAGTGCCCCGAGGCGTCGATCGGGCTGACCACCGGCAGGCCGTAGACCCGGGAGACGGCGAGGTCGTCGGCGCCGAACGCGGGGGACTGGTGCACCAGCCCGGTGCCGTCGTCGGTGGTGACGTAGTCGGCGAGGACGACGAAGTGGGTGTCCTCGTCCTCGGGGAAGTCGACCAGCTCGAACGGGCGCCGGTAGTGCACCCGCTCCCAGTCGCGGCCGGTCGTGCGGGCCAGCACCTCGACGTCCTCGCCCAGCGCCGCGGTCACCAGCGGCTCGGCGACGACGAGGACGGCGTCGTCCTTGCGGGCCACCACGTAGGTGACGTCGGGGTGGACGGCGACGGCGGTGTTGCTCGGCAGCGTCCACGGCGTCGTCGTCCAGACCAGCAGGTCGGCCTTCCCGGCCCACTCGCCGTCGGTGACCGGCAGCCGGACGTACACCGACGGGTCGGTGATCGACTCGTAGCCCTGGGCGACCTCGTGGTCGGAGAGCCCCGTGCCGCACCGCGGGCAGTAGGGCGACACCCGGTGGTCCTCGACGAGCAGGCCCTTCTCGAACACCTGCTTGAGCGACCACCAGACGCTCTCGACGTAGGCGGGGTCCATCGTCCAGTAGGCCGTGGACATGTCCACCCAGTAGCCCATCCGGCGGGTGAGCTCGGTGAAGTCGGCGACGTGGCGCTCGACCGACTCGCGGCAGCGGGCGTTGAACTCCGCCACGCCGTAGCGCTCGATGTCGGGCTTGCCGGCGAAGCCGAGCTCCTGCTCGACGGCGATCTCGACCGGCAGGCCGTGGCAGTCCCAGCCGGCCCGGCGGGGCACGTGCCAGCCCTGCATCGTCTTGAACCGGGGGAAGACGTCCTTGAACGCCCGCGCCTCGATGTGGTGGGTACCGGGACGGCCGTTCGCCGTCGGCGGGCCCTCGTAGAAGACCCACTGCGGCCGGCCCGCCGTGGCCTCCAGCGACCGGGCGAAGACGTCGGCGTCCTCCCAGCGGCGCAGCACGTCCCGCTCGAGCGCGGGCAGGTCGACCTGGGGTGGCAGCGCGCGGAAGGGAGAGCTCACGCGCGCCATTGTCCCCGAGCCGTCGAGCGCGTCCCCGTGCCGGGGCGGCGGGCGCGATACGCCTGTACGGGAGACTGCGCCCATGGGGTGCGGGCGGTGAACGAGGCGGTCACCGTCGCCCTCGCCATCGGGGCGGTCGTCGTGCTCGTGGCCGCGGTGGCGCTGCGCCTCGCCGACCGGCTCGGCCTGCCCAGCCTGCTGCTCTACCTGGCGCTGGGCGTGGCGCTGGGGGAGAGCGGCCTGGGCATCGAGTTCGAGGACGCCGAGCTGACCCTCACCCTCGGTTTCGCCGCCCTGGTCGTCATCCTCGCCGAGGGCGGGCTGACGACGCGGTGGTCCGACGTGCGCCGGGCCATCGGACCCGGCGTCACGCTGGCGACCGTCGGGGTCGTGGTCAGCGTCGCTGCGACGGCCGGGATCGTCGTCTGGTTGCTGGGGTTCGACTGGCCCTTCGCGCTGCTGCTCGCCGCGGTGATCAGCTCGACGGACGCGGCCGCGGTCTTCGCCACGCTCCGCCGGCTGCCGCTGCCGCGCCGGCTGGCGGCGTCGCTCGAGGCGGAGAGCGGCCTGAACGACGCGCCCGTCATCCTCCTCGTGACCATCCTCGCCGAGTACCTCGCCGGGGAGGTCAGCGAGGTCTGGTGGGTGGCGACGCTGATCGTGGCCGGGGAGCTCGCCGGCGGTGCGGTCGTCGGCGTCGGCGTCGGCTTCGGCGGGGCGGCCCTGCTGCGCCGTGTGGCGCTGCCGGTGGCCGGGTTCTACCCGCTGGCGACGCTCGCGCTGTGCGTGCTGGCCTACGCCTCGGGCGTGCTGCTGCACACGTCCGGGTTCGTCGCGGTGTACCTGTGCGGCGTCGTGCTCGGGAACGCCGCGCTGCCGCACCGGACGGCCAGCGTGGGGTTCGCCGAGGGCATGGCCTCGCTGGCGCAGATCGGCCTGTTCGTGATGCTCGGCCTGCTGGTCTCGCCGTCCCGGCTGCCCGAGGCGCTGGGGCCCGCCCTCGTGGCCGGGTCCGCGCTGCTGCTGGTCGGCCGACCGGTCTCGGTGCTGGCCAGCCTGGTCTGGTTCCGCTTCCCGTGGGCCCAGCAGGCGTTCATCTCGTGGGCGGGGCTGCGCGGCGCCGTGCCGATCGTCGTGGCCACCATCCCGCTCACCGTGGGGGCGCCCGGGGCGCCGCTGGTCTTCGACACCGTGTTCGTGCTCGTCGTCGTCTTCACCCTCGTCCAGGGCTGGTCGCTGCCGTGGGTGGCCCGCCGGCTGGGCATCGCCGCGCCGATCGCCCCCCGCGACGTCGAGGTGGAGTCGGCCCCGCTGGAGGAGCTCGACGCCGAGCTCATGCAGCTGCGCGTGCCCGAGGGGTCCCGGCTGCACGGCGTCTACCTGCCCGAGCTGCGGCTCCCCGACGACGCCGCGGTGGTGCTCATCGTCCGCGACGGCCGGTCGTTCGTCCCTGACGGCCACACCCGGCTCATGCGCGGCGACCAGGCGCTGCTGGTCTCGGCCCGCCGCTCCCGGCCGGAGGCCGAGCGCCGGCTGCGGGCGGTGAGCCGGGCGGGCCGGCTGGCTTCGTGGCGCGGCGAGCAGGGCGGGGCCACGGAGGCCGACTGAGTGAGGCGTGCACTTCCGCGGGAGTGCACGCACACGGTCAGCCGGTGAGCTCGAGGGTCTGCATCGTCTCCGCGCGGACGCGGGCCAGCAGCGCCGGGTCGGCGGACAGCTCGCGGCCGTGGGACGGGATCGCCGCCTCCAGCGCCGCGCGGTTCGCCGCGACCCGGTCGGGGAAGGCCCGCTCGACCAGGGTGAGCATCGCCGAGACCGCCGTCGAGGCGCCGGGGGAGGCACCGAGCAGGCCGGCGATCGAGCCGTCGGAGCCGACGATCAGCTCCGTGCCGAACTGCAGCACGCCCCGGCCGGTCGTCGGGTCGCGCTTGATCACCTGCACCCGCTGCCCGGCGGTGATCATGTCCCAGTCGGCCTGCTCGGCCATCGGGACGAACTCCGTGAGCGTGCGGTGCCGGGCGCTGCGCGACTGCAGCAGCTCGCCGACCAGGTACCTCGTCAGCGCCAGCTCGGTCCGGGCCACACCGAGCATGGACCCGAGGTTGTCCGGCTTGACCGACAGCGGCAGGTCGAACACCGACCCGGCCTTGAGGAACTTCGGCGACCAGCCGGCGTAGGGGCCGAACAGCAGGGAGTACTCGCCGTCGACCAGCCGCAGGTCCAGGTGCGGCACCGACATCGGCGGCGCGCCCACCGCGGCCTGGCCGTAGACCTTGGCCTGGTGCTTGGTGACCAGCTCCGGCGAGCGGGTCCGCAGGAACATGCCGCTGACCGGGAACCCGCCGAAGCCGCGGATCTCGGGGATGCCGGCCTCCTGCAGCAGCGGCAACGCGCCACCGCCGGCGCCGACGAACACGAACCGGGTGCGCACCCAGCGCTCCTCGCCGGTCCGCCGGTCGGTGACGGTCACCTTCCAGCGCCCGTCGTCGAGCCGGTCGAGGCCGGTGACCCGTTGGCCGGTGTGCACCTGCACGCCGCGGTCCTCGGCCTGGGTGAACAGCAGCCGGGTCAGCGCGCCGAAGTCCACGTCGGTGCCGGCGGCCGAGCGGGTCGCGGCGACCACCTGCGCGGGGTCGCGGCCGTCCATCACCAGCGGGACCCAGTCGACCAGCTCGGCGGGGGAGTCGGTGTACTCGAGCCCGGCGAACAGCGGCTCGGCCGACAGCGCGGCGTGGCGGGCGCGCATGTAGGCGCGGCCCTGCTCGCCGGTCACGAAGCCGACGTGCGGGACGGGGGAGATGAACTCCTTGGGTGAACCGGTCAGCCCGGTCCGCACCAGGTGCGACCAGAACTGGCGCGACACCTGGAACTGCTCGTTGATGGTGCGGGCCTTGGCCGTGTCGACCCGGCCGTCGGGCCCGGCGGGGGTGTAGTTCAGCTCGCAGAGCGCCGCGTGCCCGGTCCCGGCGTTGTTCCACGCGTCCGAGCTCTCCCCGGCGACCTCGGGCGCGGACTCGAAGACGGTGACGGTCCACTCCGGCGCGATGACATCGAGCAGCGACGCGAGGGTCGCGCTCATGATGCCTCCGCCGACGAGGACCACATCGGGGTCGGTGGCTGAACCGAGGTCGGTGGACACGACTGCCTTCCTGCCGGGGGGACGTGCGCCACCTCCGACGATCGGCCGAACGGAGCGTGAACACGCACTCGGCGGGGTGTGACATTCGTCTAACCCCGGCCGCCACCCGGCCCCGGTGCTGGTCCCGGGCGCCCCGACGGCGCCGCGCGGCGGGCCGGAGGGGGCGCCGGCCGCGGCTACCCTCGCGGGGTCGGACCACCGCCCGCCCCGCCCGAGGAGCACCCGCTGAACGACCTGCCCGAGGACGCCGCGCCCGCTCCGCCGCCGGCCCGCCGGCCGCGCACGCGGCTGCTGCTGGTCCTCGCGGCGCTGGTCCTGCTCGCCGACCTGGCCACCAAGCTGCTCGTCGTCGCCACGATCGACCGGGGGGAGAACGTCCGCCTGCTCGGCGGGCTGGTCTACCTCACCCACGCCCGCAACACCGGCGCCGCGTTCTCGTTCGCCGAGGGCTTCACGGTGGTCTTCACCCTGATCGCCGTCGCGGTGGCCGTGGTGATCGTCCGGACGGCGCGGCGGCTGTTCTCCACCGGCTGGGCGGTGGCGCTGGGCCTGGTGCTCGGCGGCGCGGTGGGCAACCTCGTCGACCGGGTGTTCCGCGACCCCGGGTTCCTGCGCGGCGGCGTCGTCGACTTCGTGTCGGTGTTCGCGCCCGACGGCGAGGTGTACCCGGTCTTCAACGTCGCCGACTCGGCGATCGTCTGCGGCGGCGTGCTCGGCGCCTGGCTCGCGCTGCGCGGCGTCGAGTTCGACGGCACCCGCGGCCGGGACGACTCCGGCACCGACGCCGTCTCCCGCGGCTGACCCCGCCCACCTGGCACGATGGACCAGTGAGCTCGCCCGGCCTGCACCGCGCGCTGCCGGTGCCCGACGGGTTGGAGGGCCAGCGCGTCGACCAGGGCCTCGCCCGCCTCTTCGGGCTCTCCCGCGCCGTCGCCGCCGACCTCGCCGACGCCGAGCGGGTGTGGGTCGACGGCCGGGTCCGCGGCAAGGGCGACCGGCTCACCGGCGGCAGCTGGCTGGAGGTCGAGCTGCCCCCGCCGCCCGGCGAGGCACCCGCGCCCGAGCCCGTCCCCGGGCTCACCGTCGTCCACGACGACGACGACGTCGTGGTCGTCGACAAGCCGGTCGGCGTCGCCGCGCACCCGAGCCCCGGCTGGGAGGGCCCGACCGTCGTCGGCGGGCTGGCCGCGGCCGGCTACCGGATCTCCACCTCCGGGGCGCCGGAGCGGCAGGGCGTGGTCCACCGGCTCGACGCGGCGACGACGGGGCTGATGGTGGTCGCCAAGAGCGAGCGGGCCTACACGCTGCTCAAGGCGGCGTTCAAGGAGCGCACCGTCGACAAGGGCTACCACGCGCTCGTGCAGGGACACCCCGACCCCTCGCGCGGCACCATCGACGCGCCCATCGACCGCCACCCGCGGCACGACTGGAGGTTCGCCGTGGTCAGCGGCGGGCGGCCCTCGGTCACGCACTACGAGGTGGTCGAGGCGTTCCCGGCCGCCAGCCTGGTCGACGTCCACCTCGAGACCGGGCGCACCCACCAGATCCGGGTGCACTTCTCCGCGCTGCGCCACCCCTGCGTCGGCGACATGACCTACGGCGCGGACCCGACGCTGGCCGCGCGGCTGGGCGTGTCCCGCCAGTGGCTGCACGCGGTCCGGCTGGGCTTCGCCCACCCGGCCGACGGCCACCGGGTCGAGTTCACCAGCGACTACCCGGCCGACCTCGCCGGCGCTCTGGCGATCCTGCGCGCCGAGTCCTGAGGCGGCGGCGCCCGCACCGTGACCGACCTGCCCGCCTCCCTCGCCGCGTTCGGCCCCGCCGCGCTGTCGGCCGTCGTCGTCGCGGTGTACCTGGTGGTCGGCGAGCCGCTGGTCGGGCAGGTGCTGCACCGGCGCTTCGAGGGCCGGCTGCGCACCGACCCGGCGGCGCGGCGCTCGTTCTACCTGCGGCTGCTGGTCCTGGAGTGGGGCCTGGCGGTGCTCGCCCTCGTCGTCTGGCTGGCCGCCCCGGGGGTGGACGCCGCCGCCGTCGGCCTGGCCTGGCCCACCGGGCTGCCCGGCCCGGTGACGGCGACGGCGACCGTGCTGGTGCTGCTCGCCTCGCTGCTCTCGGTGCGCGCGCTGCGCTCGGGCGCGCTGGCCCGCACGGCGCCACCGCGCCCGGGTGGAGGCCGGCACGCCGAGCCCACGGCGCACGCGACGCTGGCCCTGCTGCCGCGGTCGCCGGCCGAGCGGCGGCTGTTCTCGGTGGTCGGCGTGACCGCCGGCGTGTGCGAGGAGTGGCTCTACCGCGGGTTCTTCCTCGCCGTCGTCGCCGCGGTCGGCGGGGGCCTGCCGCAGCCGGTGCTGGTCGCCGTCGGCGCGGTCGCGTTCGGCCTGGCGCACGCCTACCAGGGCGTGCCCGGCATCGTGCTCACCGGCGTCCTCGGCGGGCTGTTCGCCGCCCTGTACCTCGAGACCGGCTCGCTGCTGCTGCCGGTGCTGCTGCACGCCGTGGTCGACCTGCGCTTCCTGCTGGTGCCGGCCTCGGCGCTGCCCGGCGCGCCCCCGGGGTCACCGCCCGGGCCGTTGCCCGGGCCACCGCCGGCGTCACGGCCCGGGTCGTGGCCGGCCGGGGGAGCGCTCGCGTGACCGGCGGCCCGGTCGCGACGGTGGCGACGGCGGCCGACTGGCCCGAGGTCGTCGCGCTGCGGACCCGCGTGTTCGTCGAGGAGCAGGGCGTGCCGCCCGAGGTCGAGCAGGACGCCGCCGACGCCACCGCCGTCCACGCGGTCGCCCGCGACCCCGGCGGACGGGTGGTGGCCACCGGCCGGCTGCTCGAGCGCGACGGGCGGGCGCTGGTCGGCCGGATGGCGGTCGACGCGGCCGCTCGCGGCGGCGGGTACGGGGCCGCGGTGCTGGCCGAGCTGCACCGTCAGGCGCTCGTCCGCGGGCTGACCGAGGTGGAGCTGCACGCCCAGGTCACCGCCCGCGGGTTCTACGAGCGGGCCGGCTACACCGCGGTGGGCGGCGAGTACCTGGAGGCCGGCATCGCGCACGTCACGATGCGCCGCCGACTGTGACGGGGTCGTCCCGCCGCGCCGGGACACGTCCTGTCAGACCCTCGGCGTAGGCAGTTCCCGGTGCGAGGATCGCAGGCGCCGGCCCGGGCCCGCGTGCCGACGTCCTCCGCGACTCGCACCGCACCGCCCGGTCTTCCCCGCCGGTCGCCCGCCGGAGCACCCGACGGCCGGGCCAGCACGACCCGTGAGGAGCGCCGCACCACCGTGAGCAGCCCAGACCGCCGAGCCGCGGGCAACGACTCGTTCGTGCACCTGCACGTCCACACCGAGTACTCGATGCTCGACGGGGCGGCCAAGCTGCCCGAGGTCACGAAGGCCGCCGCCGAGTACGGCATGCCGGCGCTGGCGATGACCGACCACGGCAACGTGTTCGGCGCCTACGACTTCTACAAGCAGGCCACGGCCGCCGGCGTGAAGCCGATCATCGGCATGGAGGGCTACTACACGCCCGGTTCCCGGTTCGACCGCGCGCCCTTCGACTTCGGCGACAACCTCATCGACGAGGACGGCGAGGGCGGGTCCTCCCGCGGCAAGGCCGCCTACACGCACATGACGCTGCTGGCCCGCACCACCGAGGGGATGCACAACCTCTTCCGCATCTCCTCGCTGGCCAGCCTCGAGGGGCAGTACCGCAAGCCGCGCTTCGACCGCGACCTGCTCGAGCGCTACGGGAAGGGCCTCATCGCGACGACGGGCTGCCCGTCGGGCGAGGTCAACATGTGGCTGCGCGCGGGCAAGTACGACCGCGCCCGGCAGGCCGCGGCCGACTTCCAGGACATCTTCGGCAAGGAGAACTTCTACGCCGAGCTGATGGACCACGGCCTGTCCATCGAGCAGAAGACCCGCCCGCAGCTGATGCAGATCTCGCAGGAGCTCGGCATCCCGCTGCTGGCCACCAACGACCTGCACTACACGCACAAGGAGGACGCCGAGGCCCACGACGCCCTGCTGTGCATCCAGACCGGGTCGCGGCTCAACGAGACCAACCGCTTCAAGTTCAACGGCGACGGCTACTACCTCAAGAGCGCCGCCGAGATGCGGGCGCTGTTCACCGGTGACCTCGCCGCGGCGTGCGACAACACGCTGCTGGTCGCCGAGCAGTGCGAGGTGACCTTCACCGAGGGTGCCGACCTCATGCCGCGGTTCCCCCTGCCGCCGGGGGAGGACGAGACCTCCTGGTTCGTCAAGGAGGTCGAGCGGGGCCTGCACAAGCGCTACCCGAACGGCATCCCCGACCACGTGCGCAAGCAGGCCGACTACGAGGTCGGGATCATCACCCAGATGGGCTTCCCGGGGTACTTCCTCGTGGTCGCCGACTTCATCAACTGGGCCAAGGACAACGGCATCCGCGTCGGTCCCGGACGCGGCTCGGCGGCGGGCTCGCTGGCCGCCTACGCCATGGGCATCACCGACCTCGACCCGCTGCAGCACGGGCTGATCTTCGAGCGCTTCCTCAACCCCGAGCGCGTGTCCATGCCCGACGTCGACATCGACTTCGACGACCGCAGGCGCGGCGAGGTCATCCAGTACGTCTCGCGGAAGTACGGCGAGGAGCGGGTCAGCCAGATCGTCACCTACGGCACCATCAAGGCCAAGGCCGCGATCAAGGACGCCGCGCGGGTGCTCGACCGCCCCTACTCGGTCGGCGACGAGCTGACCAAGCTCATGCCCCCGGACGTCATGGGCAAGGGCATCCCGCTGTCGGGCGTCTTCGACCCGGCCCACCCCCGGTACAAGGAGGCCGCGGAGTTCCGCGCCCGGTACGAGTCCGACCCGGGCGCGGCCGAGGTGGTCGACCAGGCGCGCAAGCTCGAGGGCCTCAAGCGGCAGTGGGGCGTGCACGCGGCCGGCGTCATCATCGGCCGCCACCCGCTGATCGACTCGATCCCGATCATGCGCCGGGAGAACGACGGCGCGATCATCACGCAGTTCGACTACCCGACCTGCGAGACGCTCGGCCTGCTGAAGATGGACTTCCTGGGCCTGCGCAACCTCACGGTCATCGACGACGCGCTGCGCAACATCGTCGCGAACGGCAAGGAGCCGATCGACCTCGACGAGATCAGCAAGGACCTCACCGACAAGGCCACCTACGACCTGCTGGCCCGCGGTGACACCCTCGGCGTCTTCCAGTTCGACGGCGGGCCGATGCGCTCGCTGCTGCGGCTCATGCGGCCGGACAACTTCGAGGACATCTCCGCCGTCGGCGCGCTCTACCGGCCCGGCCCGATGGGTGCGAACTCGCACACCAACTACGCGCTGCGCAAGAACGGCCAGCAGGAGATCACGCCGATCCACCCCGAGCTGGCCGAGCCGCTCGAGGAGATCCTGGGCGGCACCTACGGCCTGATCGTGTACCAGGAGCAGGTCATGGCGATCGCACAGAAGGTCGCCGGCTACTCCCTCGGCAAGGCCGACCTGCTGCGCCGCGCCATGGGCAAGAAGAAGAAGTCGGTCCTCGACGCGGAGTTCGTCGGGTTCGAGGCCGGCATGAAGGAGCGCGGCTACTCCGACGCGGCGATCAAGACGCTGTGGGACATCCTCGTCCCCTTCGCCGACTACGCGTTCAACAAGGCGCACTCGGCCGCCTACGGCCTGGTCTCGTACTGGACCGCCTACCTCAAGGCCAACTACCCGGCCGAGTACATGGCCGGCCTGCTCACCAGCGTCGGCGACGACAAGGACCGCCGCCCGGTCTACCTGGCCGAGTGCCGGCGGATGGGCATCAAGGTGCTCCCGCCCGACGTCAACGAGTCCTCCTGGGACTTCACCGCCGTCGGCACCGACATCCGCTTCGGGCTCGCCTCGGTGCGCAACGTCGGCCACAACGTCGTCGAGTCGATCGTCCGGGCGCGCGAGGAGAAGGGCGCGTTCAAGGACTTCGCCGACTTCATGCGCAAGATCGACACCGTCGCCTGCAACAAGAAGGTGATCGAGTCGCTGGCCAAGGCCGGCGCGTTCGACTCGATGGGCCACTCACGCCAGGGGATCGCCGCCATCCACGCCCAGGCCGTCGACGCCGCGATGGCCCTGAAGCGCAAGGAGGCCGAGGGGCAGTTCGACCTGTTCGGCAGCTTCGGCGCCGACGCCGGCGACGACGACCCCTTCGGCGGGGCGCTCGACATCGCCGTCCCGACGGCGGACTGGTCGAAGTCCGAGCGGCTGGTCTTCGAGCGCGACATGCTCGGCCTCTACGTCTCCGACCACCCGCTGCACGGCGTCGAGCACGTGCTCGCGGCCAACGCCGACACCCCGATCGCCGAGATCAACGCCGGTGGCGTGGAGGACGGCGCCAACGTCACCATCGCCGGCATCCTCACCTCGGTCGCCCCGCGGACGAACAAGCAGGGCGCGCCCTGGGCCATCGCGACGCTGGAGGACCTCGAGTCCGGCATCGAGGTGCTGTTCTTCCCCAAGACGTGGGCGGAGGTCTCGGAGAAGGTCGTCCGCGACCAGATCGTCGTGGTCAAGGGCCGGATCAGCCGGCGCGACGACCAGCCCTCGCTGTTCGGCTCCGAGGTGACCATCCCCGAGCTCACCGAGGGCCCGCGCGGGCCGGTGCTGGTGTCGATGGCCGCTGCCCGCTGCACCCCGCCGGTGGTCGAGCGGCTGCGGGAGGTGCTCGGCAGCCACCCGGGCACCACCGAGGTCCACCTCAAGCTGGTCAACGGCGGCCGGGAGACCGTGCTGCGGCTCGACCAGGGGCTGCGGGTGCGGCCGAGCACCGCGCTCATGGGCGACATCAAGGCACTGCTCGGGCCCACCAGCGTCGCGCTGCTGTGAGCCCCGCGGGCAGCGCCCCTGACGGCGGGCAGCCCGGGGCGCGGGGTTCACTGGGAGCCGTGAGCAGCCCCGCCCCGGTCCCCGACGGCCCCCTGCCCGGCCCGGCGGCGGTGCCGGCGACCGTGCCGTCGGTCGTCGGCCGGCCGGCCCGGTCGCTGGCCGGGCAGGTCCTGGCCGAGGTCCGCACCGACCTGCGGCCCGCGACCGCCTGGGGATGCCTGATCGCGCTGTGCGGGCTGCCCGCCGGCCTGCTGTGGGTGTGGCTGGCCCCGCGCGGCCGCTTCGAGGTGGTCGAGGGGGGCGCGGTCCCGGTCGGCCGCCCGTCGGCGGAGCTGCTGGTGGCCGGCGACTCCGTCCTTGTCCTCGTGCTGGCCGGGCTGGGTCTGCTGGCCGGCGGGCTGGCCTGGGCGATGCGCCGGCGGCGGGGGGTGGCGGTCCTGGTGGCCACCGCCCTGGGCGCCGCCGTCGCCGGGCTGCTCGCCTGGCAGCTGGGCGAGCTGCTCGCGCCCGGGCCGACGGCGGAGCAGCTCGCCGACGTCGGCGCCCGGGTCACGTCGGGCCTGCGGCTGTCCTCGCCACCGGCGCTGGCGGTCGGCCCGTTCGCCGCGCTGGCCGTCTACGTCGTCGCCGCGCTGTTCTCCTCCAGGGACGACCTGGGCCGCGGGTGACGTGCTGGACCGGCCATCTCCCAGGGGCCCGCGTCGAGCGGAGCGAGGCGTGGGGGGACAGGTGGCCCTTCGTCAGTTGAGGCTCAGCGACCCGGCGAACTGCGTCGGCGGCGCCGGCACCGCGCCGACGGTCTCGAGCAGGGTCAGCTCCCGGCGCAGCATCCGGATCTCGGCGGCCAGCCGACGCCGGGTCGCCGACTCCGCGAGCAGCGCCTGCCGGTCCTCGGTGGTCAGCAGCGCCGCCGAGGCGACCAGGTAGGACAGCGCCCGCGGGTCACCGGCCACCGCCTCCAGCAGGGCCGCGGCGCCGGTCGGGTCCTCACCGGCGTCGGCGAGGTCCGCGGCCTGCTCCACCTCGTCGGTGTCCAGACCCGCCTGCAGCCCGGCGACCGCGGCGACGTACCGGGTGAACAGCCCGCCCACGCCGCGCTCGAGCAGGGCCAGCGACCCGCGCGCCACCTCGGCGGCCAGGCCCTCGTCGACCCCTCCGTCCGGTGCCGCGCCCGCGCCGGCCGCCGGGTCGGCGACCGTCTCCTGGTCGCCCGCCGCCTCCTCGGCGGCCTCCTCGTCGGCCAGCCACTCGACCTCGGCCCGCAGGTAGGGCGGGTCGTCCCCGGCGGCGTCCCCGTCCCCGTCGTCCCCGGCCCGGCCGCCGACGACGACGTCGAGCAGCCGGAACCGCTCACCGCCCACGGTGACGACGGCGAAGGTGCCGTCGGGCTGCGGCCGGACCGCCTGCACCAGCGCCGTGCAGCCGACGTCGAACAGCGCCTCGGCCGGCGCCACCCGCTCGACCTCCCAGCCCTGGCGGATCGCGACCACCCCGAAGCGCCGCTCCGCTCCCTCCGGCAGGGCCAGCAGGTCGCGCACCAGTGCCCGGTACCGCGGCTCGAACACCTGCAGCGGCAGCACGATGCCGGGGAACAGCGGCGTCCCCAGCGGGAAGAGCGGGATGAGGTCGCCCACGCCGGGAGCCTACGGGCGGCGGGTGCCCCGGGCGCTCCCGACGGGCGCCTGCCCGGTCACTACCCTGGGGGGTCGACCCCCCCCGCGCCGCACTCCCGGAGGCCGCCCGTGCTCGCCCGCATCGACCTGCGCGGATCCGCGCTCCCCGGGGTCCGCGACCTGGCCGGCCTGCTGCCGCGGGCGGCCACCGACATCGACTCGGTCCTGGCCACCGTGCGGCCGCTGTGCGAGGACGTCCGCGTCCGCGGGGCCCAGGCCGTCCGCGAGATCACCGCCCGCCTCGACGGCGTCGACGCCGAGGACTTCACCGTCCCGCCGGAGGCCATCCGCGCCGCCCTCGACGGCCTGGGCCCCGACGTGCGGGCCGCGCTCGAGGAGTCCATCGCCCGGGTCCGGAAGGTGCACGCCGACCAGGCCCGCACCGACGTCACCACCCAGGTGGTGCGCGGCGGCACGGTCACCGAGCGGTGGGTGCCGGTGCGCCGTGTCGGCCTGTACGTGCCCGGCGGGCTGGCGCCGCTGCTGTCCAGCGTGGTGATGAACGTCGTCCCCGCGCAGATCGCCGGCGTCGAGTCGATCGCCGTCGCCTCCCCACCGCAGCGCGACCACGGCGGCCTGCCCGACCCCGGCGTGCTGGCCGCGTGCGCACTGCTCGGCGTCACCGAGGTGCACGCCGTCGGCGGCGCGCAGGCCATCGCCGTCTTCGGCTACGGCGCGGGCGCCTGCGAGCCGGTGGACATGGTCACCGGGCCGGGCAACGTCTACGTCACCGCCGCCAAGCGGCTGCTGCGCGGGCTGATCGGCATCGACTCCGAGGCCGGCCCCACCGAGGTCGCCATCCTCGCCGACGACACCGCCGACCCCGTGCACGTCGCCGCCGACCTGATCAGCCAGGCCGAGCACGACCCGCTCGCCGGCGCGGTCCTGGTCACCACGAGCGAGGAGCTCGCCGACGCCGTCCTCGACCTGGTCCCCGGGCAGGTCGCGGCCACCAAGCACTCCGAGCGGATCCTCACCGCCCTCGGGGGCAGCCAGTCCGGGATCGTGCTGGTCGACGACGTCGATGCCGGCCTCGCGGTCGTCGACGCCTACGCCGCCGAGCACCTGGAGATCCAGACCCGGGACGCCCGCGAGGTCGCGCTGCGGGTGCGCAACGCCGGCGCGGTGTTCGTCGGCGCCTGGTCGCCGGTGTCCCTGGGCGACTACATCGCCGGGTCCAACCACGTGCTGCCCACCGGCGGCTGCGCCCGGCACTCCTCCGGCCTGAGCGTGCAGTCGTTCCTGCGCGGCATCCACGTGGTCGAGTACGACGAGCAGGCCCTCGCCGAGGTGGCCGGGCACGTCGACGCGCTCGCCCACGCCGAGGACCTGCCCGCGCACGCGGCCGCCGTCCGGGTGCGGCAGCAGCCGTGACCTCCCTCGACGAGCTCCCGCTGCGGCCGGAGCTGCGCGGCCGCACGCCCTACGGCGCCCCGCAGCTGCAGGTCACCCACCGGCTCAACACCAACGAGAACCCGCACCCGCTGCCGGCCGAGCTGCTCGCCACGCTCGGCGAGGCGCTCGGGCACGCTGCGGTCGACCTCAACCGCTACCCCGACCGGGACGCCGTCGCCCTGCGCGCCGACCTCGCTGCCTACCTGAGCCGAGGCGGGGAGCGCATCGAGCCGGCGCAGGTCTGGGCCGCCAACGGCTCCAACGAGGTCCTCCAGCAGCTGCTGCAGGCCTTCGGCGGTGCCGGCCGGACGGCGCTGGGCTTCACCCCGTCCTACTCGATGCACCCGATCATCGCGGCCGGCACCGGGACGGCGTGGGTCGACGGGCACCGCCGCGAGGACTTCACCATCGACGCCGCGCAGGCCGCCGCGCAGGTGCGCGAGGTCGGTCCCGACGTCGTCTTCGTCACCAGCCCGAACAACCCGACCGGCACCGCCGTCGCGCTGGAGACGATCGCGGAGCTCTACGACGCCACCGCCGGCGTGCTGGTCGTCGACGAGGCCTACGCCGAGTTCGCCCGCACCGGCACGCCGTCGGCGCTGAGCCTGCTGCCGCGCCGGCCGCGGCTGGTGGTCAGCCGCACGATGAGCAAGGCGTTCGGCATGGCCGGCCTGCGGCTGGGCTACCTGGCCGCCGACCCCGCCGTCGTCGACGCGCTGCAGCTGGTCCGGCTGCCCTACCACCTGTCCTCGCTGACGCAGGCCGCCGCGCGGGCCGCGCTGGCGCACACCGACGCGCTGCTGGCCACCGTCGACGCGGTCAAGGACCAGCGCGACCGGATCGTGGCCACGCTGCCGTCCCTGCGGCTGACCAGCGTCCCCAGCGACGCCAACTTCGTCCTGTTCGGCCGGTTCGCCGACGCCGCGGCCGCCTGGAGGGCACTGCTCGAGCACGACGTCCTCGTCCGCGACGTCGGCATCCCCGGCTGGCTGCGGGTCACCGCCGGCACGCCCGCCGAGACCGACGCCTTCCTCACCGCGCTGGGTGAGGTCGCCCCCGACCACCGCCTGGGAGACTGAGACCCATGAGCCGTACCGCCCGCGTGGAGCGCACCACCAGCGAGACCAAGCTCGTCGTCGAGCTCGACCTCGACGGCACCGGGAAGAGCTCGATCAGCACCGGCGTCGGCTTCTACGACCACATGCTCACCGCGCTGTCCAAGCACAGCGGCATCGACCTGACCGTCCAGGCCGACGGCGACCTGCACATCGACGCCCACCACACCGTCGAGGACGTCGCCATCGCGCTCGGCCAGGCCTTCGGCGAGGCGCTGGGGGACAAGAAGGGCATCACCCGCTACGGCGACGCCACGGTGCCGATGGACGAGGTGCTCGTGGAGGCCGCCGTCGACCTGTCCGGCCGGCCGTACTTCGTGCACGCCGAGCCCGAGACCATGACGCCGATGATCGGGCCGGACTACCCGACGTCGCTGACCAAGCACGTGCTCGAGTCGTTCGCCTTCAACGCGCGGATCACCCTGCACGTGCGGGTGCTCTACGCCGGCCGCGACGCCCACCACATCGTCGAGGGCCAGTTCAAGGCGCTGGCCCGGGCGCTGCGCACCGCCGTCGCCCTCGACCCGCGGACCACCGGCGTCCCCTCCACCAAGGGCGCGCTCTAGGTGACCTCCGGCGTCGTCCTCGTCGTCTTCGGCGGCTTCCTGCTCGGCGGGGCGTGGAGCATCTGGCGGGCCGACCACGACACCAAGGGACGGACCGGCCCGCAGGTCCTCTTCGCCGTCGTGCTGTTGGTGGCGGCGCTCCTGGCGACCGTCTCGGGGATCCTCCGGTTGATCTGAGCGACCGGTTCCTCGGGCTGGTCCTCGCCGACCCGACGGTGGCGGCCGTGCTCGACCGCGCGCCGTCCCTCGGCCTCGCCGACTGACGAAGGACCCCCCTGCCCCCAGCCCTCGCAGGCTCGGACCGGGCCCCTGCACGGGGGCCGTGCCGGCATCCGCGACGCCGACCTCTTCTACTGGGACGCCGACACCGGCTGGGACGCCGAGGACGCCGTCATCCGCCGCGGCGCGGACCCGTTCGCCGGCCTGCCCGTGCCGGTGGAGATCCGCAACCAGGCGCGGGTGCACCTGTGGTACGCCGACCGCTTCGGCACCGCCGCGCCGGAGCCGTTCGGGAACTGTGCCCAGGCGATCGACGCCTTCGCCGCCCCCTGCTGCGCGGTGGGCGTGACCGTGGCCGACGGCGGCCCGCGCCTGTACGCCCCCTTCGGCCTCGACGACCTGTTCGACCTGGTGGTGCGGCCCAACCCGGCGAGCCCGGCGCCCCGCGAGGTCTACGAGACCAAGGCCGCCCGCTGGCAGGCGGTGTGGCCCGAGCTCACCGTGCTGCCGTGGGACGCGAGCCCGCCGCGGTGACGGCACCGGCCGCGAGCGCGGCCGCCGCGGCCGGCACCCGACGGCCCGCCATGGCGTTGCGCACCGCCGCCGCCACCAGCCCCCACACGACGGCGGCCGGGTAGCCCCGCGACGACGGGATGCCGCGGGCGACCGCCGAGGCGATCGCGGCGGCGGCGCCGGTCATCGCCACACCCCAGGCGTCGGCGGCGCGCGGGCCGGGCCGGACCCCCTCGGCCAGCAGCACCTCGGTGGGCGCGGCCACGGAGGCCAGCGTCAGCCAGCCGGCGAACAGGCCCAGCGGCAAGCGCACCGTCCAGCGGTCGGCGGGGCGCGCGGGCCCGGCGCCGGCCCGGGTGTGGGCGAGCGCCGCCGCCGCCATCGTGGCGGCCACCACGGGGACCTGCTGCCGCGGCCGCAGCCGCACCCAGGTGCCCGCCAGCGCGTAGGCCGCCGCGGCGGGCCAGCCGGTCCGGCGCAGCAGCGGGTCCCGGCGGCGGGAGGGGCGGGCGGTCTCGGCGGCGTAGGCCAGTGAGCCGGCGTAGACGGGGAACCAGATCCCGAAGGCCCAGTCCGCCGGCAGCACCCGGCTGTCGCTCTCCTCGGCGTCGCCGTAGTCCCCGGTCGCCCCGCTCACCAGACCGCCCAGGACCCCGGCGACCACGGCGGCCCGGCGCAGGTCGTCGCTGTCCACGCCCGGGCAACGTCCGGGCCCGGGCGGGGGTGCCGGGGAACACGGCCGGTCCCGGGCGCGCTGCTCGGTACCGTGGCAGGCGTGAAGAAGGTGGTCGTCCTCGACTACGGCTCGGGCAACCTGCGGTCGGCCGAGCGGGCGCTGACCCGCGTCGGCGCCGACGTCACCGTGACCGCCGACCGGCAGGCCGCGCTCGACGCCGACGGCCTCGTCGTCCCCGGCGTCGGCGCCTTCGCGCACTGCATGCGCGAGCTGCGCGCCGTCGACGGGCCGCGCACCATCGGCCGCCGGCTGGCCGGCGGGCGGCCGGTGCTGGGCATCTGCGTGGGCATGCAGGTGCTCTTCGAGCGCGGTGTCGAGCACGGCCACGACGTCGAGGGCTGCGGGGAGTGGCCGGGCACGGTGGAGCAGCTGAAGGCGCCGGTGCTCCCGCACATGGGCTGGAACACCGTGGAGACGCCCCGCGACACCGTGCTCTTCGACGGGCTGGCCGGCGAGCGCTTCTACTTCGTGCACTCCTACGGCGTCCGCGAGTTCACCCTCGGCCAGGACGGCCGCCCCGGTCCGCTGGCGCCGCCGAAGGTGACGTGGGCCGAGCACGGCGACCGCTTCGTCGCCGGGGTGGAGAACGGCGCCCTGTCGGCCACCCAGTTCCACCCGGAGAAGAGCGGTGACGCCGGCGCCCAGCTGCTCACCAACTGGCTCGCCACAATCTGAGGGGGGACCCCCGTCGGTCAGCGCTCCCTGACCGCCTGGATGAGTGCTCCGACCCCCGACACCCAACCGCCGCCCGCGGCCACCCAGTGCGCGGTGGCCTTCGTCTCCTGGGCCCGCCGCGCCTGCTCGCAGGCGCCGGCCAGGAGGTCGGCGCCGACCGCGTACGGGCAGTCGGGACCGGTGGGGAGCAGGACGAGCACCCCGAGCCCGACCACGAGCACCGCCAACCCGGTCCACAGGAGCAGCCTGCCCATGGCCCACCCTCCTCCGGCGCCGCAGCGGGGTCGTCGGTCCTGAGGACGGCGGGGGAGGGGCGTCTGGTACACGTCCGGAGCGGCGGGGTCCCCTCTCACTGCAGCGGGACCGGCGGCTGCGCCCACCACGGCGCGTCGACCACCTCCACCCGCCGCACCCACTTCACCCACCAGTAGCCGCGCCGGCCCGGCGCGACCAACCGCACCGGTGCGCCGTGCCCGGCCGACAGGCGCCGGCCCGCGCAGTGGGTGGCCAGCAGCAGGGACCCCGCGTCGGCCAGCGGCAGCCGCCGCCGGTAGCCGGTCACCGACACGACGTCCACGCTGCCGCCCTCGGGCAGGTCCCGGCCGGCGAGCAGCCGGTCCAGCCGCACCCCGCGCCACTCCTGCTCGGCGTACCAGCCGCCGGTGCAGTCGAGGACGGCGGTGAGGGTGTCGCCGCGGTCCAGGTCGTCCGCGCGCAGCCGGGTGGTGCGGCCACCGGCGACCAGCTCGAGCGCGTCCCCGGCGTCGGCCGGCACGGTGTCGGTGAACCACTGGGTGACCGGCATCGCCGACGGGTCGCCGCTGCCGCGCTCGTGCGAGCCGGTGGCCCGCCGCCGCGCGCCGGGCGCCCCGGTGAGCCGCAGGCCGCCCTCGACCGCGGCCCACAGCGCGACCGCGCCGGCCGCCAGGCCGCCGGCCTGCAGCAGCGCCCGCCGGGAGACGTCGGCACGCCGCGGCCGCTGCCGGCTGCCGACGGCGTGCAGGACCACCAGCAGGCCGGTGCCGACGCCCGCGGCCACGTGCACCTGCAGCACGCCCACCCCGGCCACCGTGGTGCCCGCCGCGCTGTGCAGGACGCCGGTTCCGACGGTGAGTGCCAGGAGCACGGCGAGTGCCCAGGCGACGGCGGGGTCGCGCCGGGCGCGGGTCCGGCGCCTCGCGCGCTGCACGACGACGGTCTTCCACGGCACGAGGAGCAGCAGGCCCAGGCCCGCGGCCCCGTGCGCGGCGGCGACGAGGCGGGACGGCAGCGGCGTGCCGACGCCGAAGGCCAGCACGCCGGTGGTGCCCGCGACCACCAGCAGCGCCAGCAGGCCGAGGTTCGTGCGACGCCCGGCGCGACGGGGGAACGCACCGGCCGGCATCCCCGGAGTGTCCTCCCCGCGCCCCTACGGTGACCCGGTCCCGCACCCGGTCGAGGAGGCCCGTTGCCCGCGTCGCGCCCGTCCGCGCCGGCGCCCGAGCACCGCGGGCGGCGCCGTGGCGCGCTCGTCGTCCTGGTCCTCCTGGCGGCGCTGGCCGCCTGGAGCGTGCTGGCGCTGCAGCCGCCGGACCCGGCGCCGGCCGACGCGCCGCCGACGTCGTTCAGCGCCGCCCGCGCGGCCGCGCACGTGGAGGCGGTGGCCGCCGAGGTGCACGTGACCGGGAGCCCCGCCCAGGACCGCGTCGTCGACGGGCTGGTCGCGACCCTCGGCGGGCTCGGGCTCGACACCCGCGTGCAGAACGCCGTCGGGACGCGGGTGACCGGACCGGGCGCCGCCGACCTGGCACGGGTGCGCAACGTCGTCGCGGTCCTGCCGGGCACCGACCCCACCGGCCGGCTGGTGCTCACCGCCTCGTCGGACTCCGCGCCCACCGGTCCCGGCGCCGGCTCCGCCGCCGGCGTGGCCGTGGTGGTCGAGACCGCGCGGGCGCTGCGTGCGGGGGAGCCGCTGCGCAACGACGTCGTCGTGGTGGTCGCCGACGGCGGGCAGGCCTGCGGGTGCGGTGCCGAGGCGTTCGCGGCCAGCCACCCGCTGGCGAGCGGGGACGGGGTGGTGCTCGACCTCGACGTCCGCGGCGCCGGCGGCCCGGCGGTGGTGCTGGCGACGTCGCCGGGTCCGGCTGCGCGCTCGGCGGTCGGCAGCAGCGCCGCCGTCGAGCTGTACCGCGAGCTGCCGGGCGGCACCGGGCGCGGCGCGCTGCCCGCCGCGCCCGGGCTGACCCTCGCCGCCGTCGACGGCGCCGCGGGTTCCGGCACCCCGCAGGACACGCCGTCGCGGCTGGACCCGGGCACCCTCCAGTCGCTCGGGGACGCCACGCTGACACTGGCCCGCGAGCTCGGCGACGCCGACCTGACCACCACGGACCGGCCAGGGGACGCCCGCGCCACGTGGTTCCCGGTGCCGTGGGGATCGGCGGGCTACCCCGGGACGCCGGTGTGGCCGCTGGCGGGCGCCGCGGTGCTGGGGGTGGCGCTGCTCGCTGCGCTGGACCGGCGGCGGGGGTCGCCGCCGTCCCGGACGCTGCTCGGCGCCGCGGCGTCGCTCGTGCCGGTGGTGCTCGCCCCGCTCGCGGTGGCCGGGCTCTGGCGGCTGCTGGTGGTGCTGCGGCCGGGGTACGCCGCGATGGCCGACCCGTGGCGTCCGGGCTGGTTCCGGCTGGCGGCGGTCGCCGTCGTCGCCGTGGTGGTCCTCGGCTGGTACGGGCTGCTGCGCCGGCGGCTGGGCGCGGCCGCGCTGCGGACCGGGGCGCTGGTGGTGCTCGCCGTGCTCGCGGTCGGGCTGGCCGCGCGGGCGCCGGGGGCGTCGTACGCGGCGGCGCTGCCGGCGCTCGCGGGGGTGCTCGCCGGGCTGCTGCCCGACCGCGCGCGGCTCGTGGGCGCCGCCCTGGCCGGCAGCGTCGCGGTCGGGGTGCTCGCCCCGGTGCTGCTGCTGGCGTTCCCGGCGTCGGGGCTCGCGGCCGGTGCCGTGCCGGCCGCGGTCGCCGCCGTCCTCGCGCTGGTGCTCCTGCCGGTGTGGGAGGAGCTGTTCCCGCCCGGCGGGGGCGCTCTGCGGTCGGTCGCCGTGCCCGCGGCGGCGGCGGGGCTCGCCGTGCTGCTGACCGCCGTCGGGCTGGCCGTGGACCGGTTCGACCAGCAGCACCCCGTGCCCAGCCGGCTGGCGTACGCGCTCGAGGCCGACACCGGCGAGGCGTGGTTGGTGAGCACCGAGGAGCGGCCGGGGGAGTACACCGCGCGCCACGTCGGCACGTCGCGGACGCTGCCGCACCACTACCCGTACCTGGGCGGCCCGGTGGCGGCCGCGCCCGCGGAGGTCGCCGACCTGCCGGCGGCGGCCGTGGAGGTGCTCGACGACCGGGTGGCCGAGGGCGCCCGGACCGTGACCGTGCGGGTGCGGCCGCAACGCGCCGTCCGGCTGGTCGCCCTCGACCTGGACGGCGGCGGCGGGCGGGTGGTGTCGGCCCGGGCCGGGGCGCGTGACGTCCCGGCCCGGGCGCTGGGGGAGGACCGGCTGCGGCTGACCTTCCACGCGCCGCCGCCCGGCGGGGTGGAGCTGACGGTCACGGTGGAGGACGCTGGGCCGCTGCGGCTGCGGGTGGTCGACGGCAGCGACGGGCTGACCGGGCTGCCGGGTCTCGAGCCGCGCCCGCCGGGGGTGGACGCGGCCGGCGCACTGGGCTCGGACGTGGTGCTCGTGGGAGCGACGACCGACCTCGGCTAGGCGTCCGCGGGATCTGTGGACGGCCTCCTCACCTGGGGATATGCCTCGCCGAGTGGCCGCGGGTCGGTTGTGATCGAACACGTGTACGAAGTGGCGGAGCAGGCGACCGACGGGACGTTCCGGTCCCTCGGCTGCTTCCCCTACGACGGCACTCCGGTGTCCCGCGACGAGCTGTTCGCCGCGATCGGCCCGCTGCCCTCCACCGACGAGTTCATGGCCGCCGCGTGCCCGCCGGGCAGTCCCGAGCGAGCGGTGCTGCCCGACCGGTGGGTGGTCCGGCTGGTCCAGCTCGCCGAGCGCCGCGCGGCCGCGCTGGCCGCGGAACGGGCCGAGCTGGTCGGCCTCCTGGCCGCGCAGCGGCCGGCCGAGGGTGCCGTGCCCGAGGGTGCCGTGCCCGGGGTCACCGTGCCCGAGGTCATGGACGTCAGCGAGTGGCTGCCCTGCGAGCTCGGCCTGGTGCACCCCTACGGCGAGCGCCGGGTCGGACGGCTGGTCCGGACGTCGCCGGCGCTCACCCGCCGGTTCCCGGCCACTCTCGAGGCGCTGCGTCGCGGCGAGATCGACGAGGAGCGCGCCGAGGCGGTCTTCGACCTGCTCGAGCCGTTGGACCAGGCGTTGGCCGCGCGGGTCGAGTCCGACGTGCTGCCGGGCGCGGCTGGACAGACGCCGGCCCGGCTCCGCGCCGCCCTCCGCCGCCGGATCGACCGGCTGGACGCCGACGCCCGCGAGCGGCGGCACCGCCGGGCGCGGGCCGCCGCCGGCGTCCGCTGGTGGCCGACCGGGGACGGCATGGCCCGGCTGGTGGCCGACCTGCCGCTGGCCGAGGCCGCGGCGTGCGGGACGGCGATCGACGCCTGGGCGCGCCAGCTCCGTGACGGTGGCGACGACCGGCCGGTCGGGCAGCTGCGCACCGAGGTGTTCCGCGACCTCGTCCTGCGGCCCTGGGCCCGGCGTCCGGCGATCAGCGTCGTGCTCGTCGTGCACGCGAGCCTGTCGACGCTGGGCGGCGGGGACGAGCCGGGCGAGGTCGACGGGCACCCGGTCAGCGCCGCGCAGTGCCGGGCGCTGCTCGCCGAGGTCGGCGCGCTCGGGCTGGAACGCCCGGACGGCGGCACGCTGGAGTTCGCCGTCCACGACCGGGCCGGTGACCTGGTCGCCGTGGGCACCCGGCGGGCGGTGGAGCGGGGCGCCCGCGATGGGGGTTGCGCCGGCCGCCGGACACCCCGCACCACCGTCCCCGCGCCGGCCCCCGCCGGTTCGTGGCGGTCCGCGACCGCCGGTGCCGCCATCCGCACTGCAACCGGCGGGTGGGCCGCACCGACCTCGACCACTGCACCCCTGGCCGGCCGGCGCCACGGGCTGCGACGACCTCTGCTGCCTGTGCCGCCGGCACCACCGGCTGAAGACCCACGCCCCCGGCTGGTGCTTCCGGCTGCTGCGCGGCGGGCGGCTCGAGGTGACCACGCCCTCGGGCGTCACCCGGGTCACCGATCCGCCGCGGGTCGTCGACGTCCCGCCGGTCCGGGCCGGCGCACCTCCCGGCGCGACCGCGGGGGCCGATCCGCCGCCCGACACCGCCTGCCCGTTCTGAGCGGGAAGCGCCGGCTCAGCCGGCCTCCTCAACCGTGCGGCCCGGCCCCGTGGCGCCGGACCAGCTCCGCTCCGATGGCGGCCAGCTCGGCGCGCACCGCGGTCGGTTCCACCACTTCGACGGCCGCGCCGAAGCCGGCGAGTTGCTCGGCGACCGAGCGGACGGTGTGGGCGGCGACCCGCAGCTGCACGCGCCCGTCGCCGTCCGGTCCGCCCACGACGGCGCAGTGCCGGCCGAACCGGTCGGCGAGCACCGCCGCCAGGTGGGCGGGCGCCCGCACCGTCGCCGTCACCAGTGACCGGAGCCGCTCGACCTCTCCGGCGACCTCGTCCCAGGCACGGGGCAGGTCGAGGTCCACCGGCCGCTCGAACACCTCCCCGGTCACGACCGGCGCGCCGATCCGGTCCACCCGGAATGTGCGCCGACCGGCGGGGGTCCCCGCCACGAGGTACCAGGTGCCGTCCTTGTCCACGAGCCCCCACGGCTCGGCCCGCCGGCGGGTCGGGGCGGCGCCGCGGCCGGTGTAGTCGAACTCGACCACCCGCCGCCCGACGACGGCGTCCATCAGCAGCGCCACCTCCGGGAGCTCCCGTGCCCGCTCGCCCCAGCCGGCGGGGTCGACGACGACCGCCTCGGCGGCGGCCGCGGCGTCCGTGCGGAACGCACCGGGCAGGGCCTGCAGCAGCTTGCGGAGCGCGGAACGGGCGGCGGGCGCGGCCGAGGAGGCTGGGCCGAGCAGCAGGAACAGCGCCCGGGCCTCCGGGGCGGTCAGCCCGCTCAGGTCGGTGCGGGCGCCACCGATCAGCTGCCACCCCCCGCCCCGGCCGGCCTGCGGGTAGACCGGGATCCCCGCGGCCGAGAGTGCCTCCAGGTCCCGCCGCGCGGTCGCCACCGAGACCTCCAGCTCCCGGGCGAGCGAGGCTGCGGTGACCCGGCCCCGGGCCTGCAGCAGCAGGAGGGCGGCGACGAGCCGGTCGGCGCGCATGCCGCCGAGGATGCCGCGGAAAGTGCTCAGGAGGTGAGTACTTCTCCCCGGAGCATGGGATCCAGCGGGACGCAGCCAGCGCCCCGACCGACGGAAGGAACCTCCCGTGCTCCGAGGCCTGGCCACCGTGACCCTGACCGCCGAGGACGTGCCCGCCGCGGTGCGCTGGTACGCCGACGTGCTCCGCGTCGAGCCCTACTTCGTCCGCCCGGTCGAGGGGCCGCCGGCCTACGTCGAGTTCCGCATCGGCGACGACGAGGACGAGCTCGGCATCATGGACGCCCGCTACGCGACCTGGCCCGTGGGGCAGCCGGCCGGCGTCGTCGTCCACTGGCACGTCGACGACCTGCCCGCCGTCGTGCACCGGCTGGAGACCGCCGGCGCCACCGTCGTGCAGCCGCCGACCGTGCGCGGCGAGGGCTGGAGCACCGCCGTCGTCGCCGACCCGTTCGGCAACCTGCTCGGCCTCATCACCAGCCCGCACTGGGCGGCCGCCCACGGCGGCTGACCGGGGTCAGCTGCGCAGGTAGGACGCGCCGTTGACGTCGACGATCGTCCCCGTGCTGAACCGCGCCTCCGGCGAGGCCAGCCACACCACCGCCGAGGCCACCTCCTCCGGCCGCGCCACCCGGCCGAACGGTGACTGCGCGCGCACGGCGTCCCCGCCGGGGCCGTCGAGCACCTCCCGCGCCATCTCGGTCTGCACGAAGCCCGGCGCCACGGCGGTCACCGAGATGCCCAGGGGCGCGAGCGCCAGCGCCATCGACTGGGCGAAGGCGTTGAGGCCCGCCTTCGACGCGCCGTAGGCCGGGTTGTCCGGCTCGCCCCGGAAGGCCCCGCGGCTGGACACGTTCACCACGGCACCCCCGCCGGCCGCGCGCAGGTGCGGGACCGCGCGGAAGGTGGCGTGGGCCGCCCCGGCCAGGTTCACCGCGAGCGTCCCGGCCCACACCCGCTGCCACTCCTCGTAGGAGGAGGTGAGCGGCGGGGAGGCGACGAACACGCCGGCGTTGTTCACCAGCACGTCCAGCCCGCCCAGGGCGCCGGCGGCGTCGTCGACCATCGAGCCCACCGCCGCGGCGTCGGCCATGTCGGCCTGCACCAGCGCGTGGCCGGTGCCGGGCAGCTCGGCGAGGACGGCCTCGGCCCGGTCGCGGGAGGCGCCGAAGTGGACGGCCACCCGGTCGCCGCGCTCGGCGAAGGCGCGGGCGATCGCGCGGCCGATGCCGCGGGAGCCACCGGTCACGAGCACGGCGCGGGAGGAGGTCACGGGCCGGGAGTCAACCAGCGGCCCCGGTGCACCACCTCGTCGAGCCCGCGCCGGCCGCGCCGCAGCGACGGCGAGCGCCGGTCCTCGCTGCCCGGGTAGCCGACCGACACCACCCCGACCGGGCGGTGCGAGGGCGGCACGCCGAACGCGGCCCGGAAGGCGTCCACCCGCTCCGCGGGGACGCCGAACAGGCAGGCGCCGAGCCCCTCGTCGACGGCGGTCAGCAGCATCAGCAGCGCGGCCATCCCGGCGTCGACGTCCCAGTACGGCACCGGCCAGCGGGCAGCGACACCGGCAGGGTCCCGGTCGGTCCAGCCCTTGTCCGGCTCGGCGTAGCGGTCGAGGTATGCGTCCTTCGACGACAGGGGCACCACCAGCAGCGGCGCCCGCCGCATCCGGGTCAGCCAGCCGTCCGGGGCGCCCGGCCCCGCCGTCACCGACCAGAACAGCTCCCGGTCGGCCGCCGACTCGAGCACCAGGAACGCCCAGCCCTGGGTGAACCCGGCCGACGGCGCCCGGGTCGCGTGCTCGAGCAGCCGCTCCCGCACCTCGGGCGGCACCGGCCGGTCGGGGTCGTAGTCGCGCACCATGCGGCGCCTGCGGACGACGTCGGCGAACTCCACCCCCGCAGCCTGCCCCGGGTGGGGCGGGCCACAGCGCGCCGGTCCCTAGGCTGGGTGCGTGCCGACCCTCCAGCTGCTCCCCGCCGTCGACGTCGCCGACGGCCAGGCCGTCCGTCTCGTCCAGGGGGAGGCCGGCAGCGAGACCTCCTACGGCGACCCGCTCGACGCCGCCCTGCAGTGGCAGCGCGACGGCGCCCAGTGGGTGCACCTGGTCGACCTCGACGCCGCCTTCGGCCGGGGCAGCAACCGCGAGCTGCTGGCCCGCGTCGTCGGCGCGCTCGACGTCGACGTCGAGCTCTCCGGCGGCATCCGCGACGACGAGTCGCTGGCCGCGGCCCTGGCCACCGGCTGCCGCCGGGTCAACCTCGGCACCGCCGCGCTGGAGTCGCCCGAGTGGTGCGCCCGCGCCATCGCCGAGCACGGTGACCGCATCGCCGTCGGCCTCGACGTGCGCGGCACCCGGCTGGCCGCCCGCGGCTGGACCCGCGAGGGCGGCGAGCTCTTCGAGACCCTCGCCCGCCTCGACGCCGAGGGCTGCGCCCGCTACGTGGTCACCGACATCACCAAGGACGGCACCCTGCGCGGCCCCAACCTCGACCTGCTCCGCGACGTCTGCGCCGCCACGCCGAGGCCGGTGGTCGCCTCCGGCGGGGTCAGCTCGCTCGACGACGTCCGGGCGCTGGCCGGGCTGACCACGGTGGGCGTCGAGGGCGCCATCGTCGGCAAGGCCCTCTACGCCGGCGCGTTCACGCTCCCCGAGGCCCTCGCGGTCACCCGGGAGGCCGCGGCGTGACCGTGCGGCGCATCGGCTCCGGCGGGCCCTGGGAGGAGCTCGTCGGCTACAGCCGGGTCGTGGTGGTGGGGGACCAGGCCTGGGTCAGCGGCTGCACCGCCACCGTCGACGGCGCGGTCGTGCACCCCGGTGACGTGGCCGCGCAGGCCCGGGTCGCCTTCGGTGTGCTGGTCGACGCGCTGGAGAGCGCGGGCCTCACCGCCGCCGACGTCGTCCGCACCCGCATGTACGTCACCGACACCTCCCGCTGGGAGGAGGTCGCGCGGGTGCACGGCGAGGTCTTCGGCGCCGTCCGGCCGGCCAGCGCGATGGTCGGCGTGGCCTCCCTGCTGCACCCCGACATGCTCGTCGAGGTCGAGGCCGACGCGGTGAGGGTCCCGTGAGCCTCGCCGTGCGGGTGATCCCGTGCCTGGACGTCGACGCCGGCCGGGTGGTGAAGGGGGTCAACTTCGTCGACCTGCGCGACGCCGGCGACCCGGTCGAGATGGCGCGGGTCTACGACGCCGAGGGCGCCGACGAGCTCACCTTCCTCGACATCACCGCCAGCTCCGGGGACCGCGAGACCACCTACGACGTCGTCCGCCGCACCGCCGAGAGCGTGTTCATCCCGCTCACCGTCGGCGGGGGCGTGCGCAGCGCCGACGACGTCGACCGGCTGCTGCGCGCCGGTGCGGACAAGGTCGCGGTCAACACCGCCGCCGTCGCCCGCCCGGAGCTGATCGGCGAGATCGCCGACCGCTTCGGCAACCAGGTGCTCGTGCTCTCCCTCGACGCCCGCCGGGTGCGCGACGGCGCGGTCACCGACTCCGGCTTCGAGATCACCACGCACGGCGGCCGCCGCGGCACCGGCCGGGACGCCGTCGAGTGGGTGGTCCAGGCCGCCGCGCTCGGCGTGGGCGAGGTGCTGCTCAACTCCATGGACGCCGACGGCACCCGAGCCGGCTTCGACACCGAGCTCATCCGCGCGGTGCGCCGCGAGGTGTCCGTGCCGGTCATCGCCAGCGGCGGCGCGGGCGCGATCGAGCACTTCCCGCCCGCCGTCGAGGCCGGTGCCGACGCGGTGCTCGCCGCCAGCGTCTTCCACTTCGGCACCCTGCGCATCGGCGACGTCAAGGCCGCCCTGGCCGGCGCCGGCGTCCCGGTGCGGACGGCGTCGGACACGCCGCTCAGCTAGCCGGCGCCCCGTCCCGGACGGCGACCCGGGCGACGCCGCGGCGCCCGGCGGCCCACAGCAGCACCTCCAGCGGCTCGCCCTCGACGGTGGTGACCACCGAACCGGCGCGGATCCGCTTGCCCGGTCCGGGGACGTCGCTGCGCTGCAGCACCAGCCCGCCGGGGTAGCGCGGCGCGACGGCGCGGGCGAACAGCTGCGCCGCGGTCCACAGCCGGTCGGCGTCGGCCAGCGGGAGCGCCCGCGGCTCCCAGCCCGGCTGGGCGCGGCGCACGTCCTCGTGGTGGATCGCGAACTCGGCGCTGTCCACGAGCGCCGCCACCGGCGCCCAGCTCGTCGGCAGCCACGGCGGCGGGCCCTGCCGGACGCGGGCCACCAGCTCGGGATAGGGGGTCGACGCGCGCAGCCGGTCCTCCAGCCGGGCCGAGTAGGCGTGCGCCCGGTCGCCGACCGGGGTGCGCTCCAGCACGTAGCCGGGCAGGGCGTCGGGTCGCCGGTCGCGGGTGACCAGGTGAGCCGCCAGGTGCGCCGTCGTCCACCCCTCGCAGCAGGTCGGGGCGCCGGGTCCGAGGTCGTCGAGCAGGTCGGCGAGGGCCGCGCGCTCGCGGGCGGCGAACGGGCGGGAAGCATCGGTCACCGCGGCGGGTTACCGACGGTGCGCTCCCCGGAAACCCGGCGGCCCGACCGTCGCCGATCGGTTAGCGTGCCTAAGTACGCGGCAGGCTGCCGCCGCCCGATCCCGAGGAGACCCGTGCCCCCCGCCCGAGACGCCGTCGTCCGGCGGGGACTGCGCCACGTCGGCCGCGCGATCGCCGAGCAGCCGGGCATGTTCACCCTCGCCGTCCTGGCCAGCAGCCTCTACGGCGCGATGACCGTGCTGTCGGCCTACGTGGTCGGCGAGGTCACCGACCGGGTGGTGCTGCCGGCCTTCGACGAGGGCGACACCACCGCCGGCGCCCTGACCCTCGCGGTCGCGGTCGTGCTGGCCGTCGCGCTGCTCAAGATCCTCGGCATCCTCGGCCGCCGGCTGTTCGCCGGGATCATGGCCTACCGCCTGCAGGCCGACTACCGCCGCCGGGTCACCGCCCAGTACCTGCGGCTGCCGCTGTCCTGGCACCAGCGCCACCCGACCGGCCAGCTGCTGTCCAACGCGAACTCCGACGTCGAGGCCGCCTGGTTCTTCGTCTCCCCGCTGCCCTTCGCCTGCGGCGCGCTGGTGATGATCGCCATCACCGTCGTCGCGCTCGTGGTCACCGACCCGCTGCTGGCCCTCGTCGGCCTGGTCGTCTTCCCGCTGGTCTTCGCCGTCAACGTCGTCTACTCGCAGGTGATGAGCCCGCGGATGCGCCGGGCCCAGCAGCTGCGCGCCGAGGTCAGCGAGATCGCGCACGAGAGCTTCGACGCCGGCCTGGTGGTCAAGACCCTCGGCCGCGAGGACGTCGAGAGCGCCCGGTTCACCCAGCGCGCCCTCGAGCTGCGCGACGGGCTGGTCGCCGTCGGCCGGGTGCGCGGGCTGTTCGACCCGCTGATGGAGGCGCTGCCCAACCTCGGCACCCTCGCCGTGCTGCTCGTCGGCGCCGGCCGGGTCGCCGGCGGCGGCACCGACCCCGGCGACCTGGTGAGCATCGCCTACCTGTTCACCCTCCTCGCGCTGCCCATCCGCGCGATCGGCTGGGTGCTCGCCGACCTGCCGCGCGCCCTGGCCGGCTTCGACCGCGTCACCCCGGTCCTCGACGCCACCGGGGAGACGCCGCACGGCGCCGAGACCGCCGTCCGCGGCGACGGCGGCGCGGGCCTGGCGCTGCGGGCGGTCGACCACGCCTTCGACGGCGCGTCCCGGCCGGTGCTCTCCGGCGTCACCTTCGACGTCGCGGCCGGCAGCACGGTCGCCGTCGTCGGGCCGACCGGCTCGGGCAAGTCCACGCTGGCCGGGCTGCTCGTCCGGCTGGTCGACCCGGCCGACGGCGAGGTGCTCCTCGACGGGGTCGACCTGCGCCGGCTGCGGGAGGGCGAGGTCAGCGCCCAGGCCGCCTTCGTGCCGCAGGGCACCTTCCTGTTCGACGACACGGTGCGCGGCAACGTCACCCTGGGCGGCGACCACACCGACGAGGAGGTCCGGGCGGCGCTGCGGGTGGCCGCCGCCGAGGACTTCGTCGACCGGCTGCCCGAGGGCCTCGACACCCGGGTCGGCGAGCGCGGCGCCACCCTCTCGGGCGGCCAGCGGCAGCGGATCGCGCTGGCCCGCGCCGTCGTCCGCCGGCCCCGGCTGCTCGTCCTCGACGACGCCACCAGCGCCGTCGACCCCGCCGTCGAGGCCCGCATCCTCGACGCGCTGCGCTCGGCCGACCGCCCCTCGACCGTGGTGGTCGTCGCCTACCGGCAGGCCACGATCGCGCTGGCCGACGAGGTGGTCTGGCTCGAGGGCGGGCGGGTCACCGCGCGCGGCAGCCACGAGGAGCTGCTGGCCACGGTGCCCGGCTACGCCGCGCTCGTGCGGGCCTACTCGCAGGCGGAGGTGGCGGCGTGAGCGGGCAGGAGCGCGAGGGTGCCTTCGCCACCCTGGGGCGGGGACTGCGCGCGATGCCGGAGTTCCGCCGCGGGCTGCCGGCCACCTTCGCCCTGGCCCTGGTCGCCACGGCGGGGCGCGTGGTCGTGCCGATCGCCGTCCAGCAGGTGGTCGACCGCGGCCTGCTCGCCCCCGGTGGCCCCGACCTCGACCTGGTCCGCACGCTGGTGCTCGTCTGCGCCGCCGTCGTGCTGCTCACCGGCGTGGCCGTCTACCGGATGAACGTGCGGCTGTTCCGCACCACCGAGACGGCGCTGGCCGGGCTGCGCTCGCGCGCCTTCCGGCACGTGCACGACCTGTCGGTGCTGCACCAGCAGGGGCAGCGCCGCGGCTCGCTGGTCTCCCGCGTCACCAGCGACGTCGACCAGCTGTCGACGTTCATGCAGTGGGGCGGCGTCCTCGGCGTGGTCAGCCTGGGCCAGCTGATCGTGGCCACCGCGGTCATGTTCGTCTACTCCTGGCAGCTCACCCTGCTGGTGCTGGTCTGCTTCGTGCCGCTGGGCTTCGCCGTCCGCTGGTTCGCCAAACGGCTGGCCGTGGCCTACGGCGTGGTCCGCGAGCGGGTCGGCGACGTGCTGGCCGCGATCTCGGAGTCCGTCGTGGGCGCCCCGACCGTGCGCGCCTACGGCATCCGCGAGCGCACCGCCGCCCGGCTCGACCGGTCCATCGGCCGGCACTACCGCGCCCAGGTCGACGCCCAGAAGGTCACCGCCGCGGTGTTCGTCAGCGGCGAGTTCATCGCCGCGCTCGCCAACGCCGCCGTCGTGGTCGTCGGCGTGCTGCTCGGCCTGGCCGGCCAGATCAGCGCCGGCACGCTGATCGCCTTCCTGTTCCTGGTCACGCTGTTCGTCGCGCCGGTGCAGATGGCCAGCGAGGTCCTCAACGAGGCGCAGAACGCCCTCGCCGGGTTCCGCCGGGTGCTCGACGTCCTCGACACCGAGCCCGACGTCCGCGACCCCGCCGCCGGCGGCACCGCCCTCGACCTGCCGCCCGGGCCGCTGGGCGTGCGGCTCGAGCACGTCGCCTTCCGCTACGCGGAGGGCGCGCGCCCCGCGCTGCAGGACGTCGACCTCACCCTGGCGCCGCGCCGCAGCTACGCCGTCGTCGGCGAGACCGGCTCCGGGAAGACGACGCTGGCCAAGCTGGTCACCCGGCTCATGGACCCCACCGAGGGGCGGGTGCTGCTCGGCTCGGACGCCGCCGGCTGGGTGCCGCTGACCGACGTCGCCTTCGCCTCGCTCCGCCGGCGGGTCGGCATGGTGCCCCAGGACGGCTTCCTGTTCGACGCGACCGTCGCCGACAACGTCCGCTACGGCCGGCCGGGCCTCACCGACGCCGAGGTGACGGCGGCCTTCGACGAGCTGGGCCTGGGCGCCTGGCTCGCGGGCCTGCCCGACGGCGTCGCGACCTCGGTGGGCCAGCGCGGCGACTCGCTGTCGGCGGGGGAGCGGCAGCTGGTCGCCATCGCCCGCGCGCACGTCGCCGCGCCCGACCTGCTCGTCCTCGACGAGGCCACCAGCGCGGTCGACCCGGCCACCGAACGGCGGCTCACCCACGCCCTCGACCGGCTCACCGAGGGCCGGACGACGCTGACCATCGCCCACCGGCTCTCCACCGCCGAGCGGGCCGACGAGGTGCTCGTCGTCGACGCCGGACGGGTGGTCCAGCGCGGGGCGCACGCCGACCTGGTCGACGCCGTCGGGCCCTACGCCCGGCTGCACGCCTCGTGGCGGCGGTCCTCGGCCGCGGCGCCCGAGCGCGTCGGCTGATCCCCCGGGCGGGCGACGCTCCCTTCTAGGCTGCGCCGCATGAGGATCCCCGTGCCGGCCGTCGCCGCCGCCGTCCTCGCGGGGCTGGGCGTGCTGCCGCTGGCGATCGTGGCGTTCCTGGTCTGGGCGCTCGGCGGGCTGCAGGCCGACGCCGGACGCGAGTGGGTCACGCTGGTCCTGCTCGTCGTCCCGCCCTTCCTGCAGCTGTTCGCCCTCACCTGGTTCCTGTTGCGGCGCGGCCGGGTGCCCCTGGTGCTCTCGGCGCTGCTCGCGATCGGCGTGGCGGGTCTGGTCGTGGCCACCGCCCGGTCGGTCGGCGAGCCGGTGGGCCCGGGCCCGTTCGTCCTGGCGCTCTGCCCGGTGCTGGCCGCCGGGCTGGCGATGACCCCGGCCGTGGGCCGCTGGCTGGCCGAGGCGCGCGACGCCCGGCGCCGGCCCGCGGCCTGACCGGCCGGGTCCGCGCAGCGTGCCGTCGTCGCCGTCCCGCCGCGCGGCGCCCCGGCGGTCCCCGCGGGCCGCGGCCGCGCCGCCGGCCCCCGCCCGGTCCCCGTCCCGGCCGGCGCGCGTCCGCCCGCTGACCGCGCCGTTCGCCGCGGTCTTCGGGCTGCTGGTCGCCGCCGAGGACCTCTACCTCGCCTGGCTGCTGTGGGCCCCCGAACCGGGCTGGGACTGGTTCGTGCTCACCCCGGCCGGGCTGGCGCTGCTCGCGGTGGTGGGCGCGGTCCTGGTGCTGCTCGGCCGGGGCCGGGGCTGGCTGGTGCTGACCCTCGCCACCGTCCCGTCGGTCCTGCTGCTGCTCGGCGTCGCGTTCCTCTTCGGCGTCCTCGGGGACGGCCGCTCGGTCGGGTGGGCACTGCTGCTCCTCGTCGGCCCGGTGGGCTGCCTGGTGCTCGCGGTGCGCCGCCCGATCCGGGACTGGACCCGCCCCCGGCGGGGGACACCGCCGCCGTCGGCGGCCCGTCCGCGCCGCGCCGGACCCCGCGGCGGCTAGCGTGCCCGCCGTGGTCGAGACAGACGTCGTCGTGGTGGGGTCCGGGCTGGCCGGGTTGGTGGCGACCGCCGAGCTCGCCGACGCCGGCAAGCGGGTGGTGCTCCTGGAGCAGGAGCCGGAGGCGTCCTTCGGCGGCCAGGCCTGGTGGTCCTTCGGCGGGCTGTTCCTCGTCGACTCGCCCGAGCAGCGCCGGCTGCGGGTGCGCGACTCCCTGGAGCTGGCCCGCCAGGACTGGTTCGGTACCGCCGCCTTCGACCGCGCGGAGGACCACTGGCCGCGCCAGTGGGCCGAGGCCTACCTGCAGTTCGCCGCCGGCGAGAAGCGGGCCTGGCTGCGCCGGCAGGGCGTCGGCTTCTTCCCGATCGTCGGCTGGGCCGAGCGCGGCGGCTACACCGCCACCGGCCACGGCAACTCGGTGCCGCGGTTCCACATCGTCTGGGGCACCGGCCCGGGCATCGTCGAGCCCTTCGCCCGCCGGGTGCGCGCCGCCGCCGACCGTGGCCTGGTCGACCTGCGCTTCCGCCACCGGGTCACCGGGCTGGTCGTCACCGGCGGCGCGGTCACCGGCGTGCGCGGGGAGGTCCTCGAGCCCAGCGACGCCGCCCGCGGCGAGGACAGCTCCCGCACCGCCGTCGCCGACTTCGAGATCGCCGCGCAGGCCGTGGTGGTCACCTCCGGCGGCATCGGCGGCAACCACGACCTCGTGCGGAGGAACTGGCCGGCCCGGCTGGGCCCGGCGCCGCAGCGGCTGTTGTCGGGCGTGCCCGCGCACGTCGACGGGCTGATGCTGGAGGCCACCGAGGCGGCCGGCGGCAACGTGATCAACCGCGACCGGATGTGGCACTACACCGAGGGGATCGCCAACCACTCGCCGGTGTGGAGCCGGCACGGCATCCGCATCCTGCCCGGGCCCTCGTCGCTGTGGCTCGACGCCACCGGCACCCGGCTGCCGGTCCCGCTGTTCCCCGGCTTCGACACCCTGGGCACCCTCGCGCACATCGGGCAGACCGGCCACGAGCACACCTGGTTCATCGCCACCAAGAAGATCGTCGAGAAGGAGTTCGCCCTCTCCGGCTCCGAGCAGAACCCCGACCTGACCGGCAAGGACGTCCGGCTGCTGGTCAACCGCGTGAAGGCCGGCGTCTCCGCCCCGGTGCAGGCCTTCCTCGACCGCGGCGAGGACTTCGTCACCGCGACCACCCTGCCCGACCTGGTCGCCGGGATGAACCGGATCACCGGCGGCACCCCCGAGCTGGACCTGACCACGGTCGAGCGCGAGGTCCTCGCCCGCGACCGCGCGGTGGCCAACGCCTTCACCAAGGACCTGCAGCTGACCGCGATCCGCGGCGCCCGCAACTACCTCGGCGACAAGCTCATCCGGGTCGCCCCGCCGCACCGGCTGCTCGACCCGCAGGCCGGCCCGCTCATCGCCGTCCGGCTCAACCTGCTGACCCGCAAGACCCTCGGCGGGCTCGAGACCGACCTGTCCGCCCGGGTGCTGCGGGCCGGCGGCGAGGTCTTCCCCGGCCTCTACGCCGCCGGCGAGGTCGCCGGGTTCGGCGGCGGCGGCGTGCACGGGTACCGGTCGCTGGAGGGCACCTTCCTCGGCGGCTGCCTGTTCTCCGGGCGGGTGGCCGGCCGGGCGCTGGCGACGGCCCTGTGACCGCCCCCGGCAGCCCCTGGGCCGATCCCGCGACCGAGACCGAGCCGGTCGTCTACACCGGGCCGCCGTCGTACGCGACCCCTCCGGTGCCCGGCGCCCTGCCGCCCGGGTACGGCTGGCCGCCCCCGTCGGTGCCGTACTGGCCGCACGGCCCGCTCGTGCCGGCGCGCCCGCGCCGCCCCGGGCAGGTCGTGGCCGCCGCGGTCCTCGCGTTCGTGCAGGCCGCCCTCGTGGCCCTGACGTCGGCCTACCTGCTCCTGCTGGCCAGCACGCTGGGCCTGGTGTCCCCCGGGTTCGGCGGCGACGCGGACGCCGACTCCCTGGTCACCGAGGCCGTCGTCGTCACCGTCGTGCAGCTGCTGTCGGCGGTCGCGCTGGTGGTCGGCGGGGTCCTGGTGCTCAACAGGCGCAGCCGCGGGTCGTGGCTGACGCTGCTCGTCGCGCTCGCCGTCCAGCTCGCCCTCGCCCTGTACTGGCTGGTCCGGCTGGGCACCCTCGACGGCTTCACCGACGAGGTCGGCCCCGGCGCCGTGCTGGTCACCGGGGTGCTGTTCTACGTCGCGGCTCCCGCGGTGGGCCTCGGCCTGCTGCTGGCCGGCGGCGTGCGCCGCTGGGCCGCCGACCCGGAACCGGCCGCCGCGGGCGCCCGGTGACGGGCCGGCCCGGACAACCCGCCCCGTTCCCGCCCGCCGTCCCCCCGGCGTACCCGCCCGCCGCGCCGCCCCGTCCGGGCACGGTGGTGACCGCCTGCGTGCTCGCCTGCGTCCTCGCCGCGGCGTCGGTGCCGGGGGCGGTGGCCACCTGGTGGTTCTCCGGGACGACGGACCTCTACGGCGAGCTGGGCTCCACCGTGCCCCGGCAGGGCCTGGTGGTGGCCCTGCTGGAGTTCGCCGCCGTGGGCGCGCTGGTGACCGGCGCGGTGCTCGTCACGGCCGGCATCGACCGGTGGACGCTGGTGGCCACCTGCGCGGTCGAGCTCGGCTTCGTCGGCTGGTGGATCCACCACGTCGCGACCGGGCCCTTCGGCGAGTACGACACCGACAGGCTGTCCTTCGGTGGTGCCGCGGCGGCCTTCGGCGCGCTCGCCGTCGCCGTGGCCGCGCTCGCGCTGTCCCCGCCGACCACGCGCTGGCTGGCCGCGCGGGGCCGCTGACCCGGCCCGTCCCGCGGGCGGGGGAGAATCGCCGGCATGCCCGCCGTCGACTCCGCCCTCGACCCCGCCGTCGCCGCGCTGCTGCGCCGCGACCCCGCCGGGCTGGTCGCCGCCGTCGTCCAGCAGCACGACACCGGTGAGGTGCTCATGCTCGCCTGGATGGACGACGAGGCGCTGCGCCGCACGCTGACCACCGGCCGCGCCACCTACTGGTCGCGCAGCCGCCGGGAGCACTGGGTCAAGGGCGAGACCTCCGGGCACCGGCAGTGGGTCCGCGACGTGCGGCTGGACTGCGACGGCGACGCGCTGCTGGTGCTCGTCGACCAGGAGGGCCCGGCCTGCCACACCGGCACGCGCTCCTGCTTCTCCCGCGACCTGGAGGTGACCCGTGCGGCTCGGTGAGACCACCCCGTCCCGCGAGGACTTCCTCGCCGCCGACCAGCCGGTCGTGCCGGTCACCCGGCGGCTGCTGGCCGACGGCGAGACGGCGGTCGGGGTCTACCGCAAGCTCGCGGGCAACCGGCCGGGCACGGTGCTGCTGGAGTCCGCCGAGCAGGGCAAGCGGTGGTCGCGGTACAGCTTCGTCGGCGTGCGCAGCGCCGGCGTGCTCACCGAGCGCGACGGGCGCACCCTCTGGCTCGGCAACCGGCTGCCCGGCCTCACCGACGACCTGCCCGAGGACCCGCTGGCCGCCGCGCGCACGCTGGCGCGGCGACTGCGCTCCCCGCGCAGCCCCGACCTGCCCCGGCTCACCGGCGGGCTGGTCGGGTACCTCGGCTACGACGTGGTCCGGCGTCTGGAGCGGCTGCCCGCCACCGCCACCGACGACCTCGGCATGCCCGAGCTGGCGCTGACGCTGGTCACCGACCTGGCCGTGCTCGACCACACCGACGGCACGGTGCTGCTCATCGCCGACGCCTTCCGGCAGACCGCGGACGACCCCGCGGCGGCCTGGGACGACGCCGTCGCCCGGCTCGACGCGATGGCCGCCGACCTCACCAAGGCCGTGCCGCCGGGCGTGGCCACCTTCACCCCCGCCGGGCCGCCGCCGGTGCGCAGCACCATGGCGCCGGGGGAGTACGAGGCCGGGGTGGAGGCCGTCCGCGAGCACATCCGCGCCGGCGACGCCTTCCAGGTGGTGCTGGCCCAGCGGTTCGAGACCGACACCGACGTCGACGCGCTCGACCTCTACCGGGTGCTGCGGGCGACCAACCCCTCGCCGTACATGTACCTGCTGCGCTTCGCCGGCCGGGAGACGCCCTTCGACGTCGTCGGCTCCTCGCCCGAGGCGCTGGTGACCGTCACCGGCGACCAGGCCGTCGTCCACCCGCCGGCCGGCACCCGCCCGCGCGGGGCCACCGAGGAGGAGGACCTGCGGCTGGCCGAGGGCCTGCTGGCCGACCCCAAGGAGCGCGCCGAGCACGTCATGCTCGTCGACCTGGCCCGCAACGACCTCGGCCGGGTGTGCGTGCCGGGCACGGTCGAGGTGCCCGACTTCATGCGCGTCGAGTACTACAGCCACGTCATGCACCTGGTCTCGACCGTCTCCGGCCAGGTCAGCCCCGACCGCGACGCGCTCGACGTCTTCGACGCGACCTTCCCGGCCGGCACCGTCTCCGGCGCCCCCAAGCCGCGGGCCATGGAGATCATCGAGTCGCTGGAGCCCACCCGGCGGGCGCTCTACGCCGGCACCGTGGGCTACGTCGACGCGAGCGGCGACATGGACATGGCCATCGCGATCCGCACCGCCGTGCTGCACCAGGGCCGGGCCTACGTGCAGGCCGGCGCCGGCATCGTCGCCGACAGCGACCCGGCCACCGAGGAGGCCGAGACCCGGCACAAGGCGCGGGCGGTGCTCTCGGCGATCGCGACCGCGGAGGGCATGCGGGAGGTGCGGTGAACCCGCGGCGGGAGCTCGGGACGGCGCTGGCCGGCTGCGCGCTCGCCGGGGCGCTGGCACTGTCGGCCGGCGGGCAGACCTGGTCCACGGTCACCGTCACCCGGCGCCCGCCGCTGCCGCCGGTCACCGAGGCGCTGACCGGCGCCGCGCTCGCGCCGCTGGTCCCCGCCGCCGGCCTGCTGCTGCTCGCCGCGGGGGTCGCGGTCCTCGCCGTGCGGGGCGCGGCCCGGGCCGCCGTCGGTGCGCTCGTCGTCCTCGCCGGGGCGGCGCTGACCTGGTCGGGCCTGCGGGTGCTCACCGGCGCCGCGGACACCGGGACGGCGGCACCGGGGGAGCGGCGCACCGCCGACCTGGCCGCGGCCTGGCCGGTGCTGTGCCTGGTCGCCGCCGTCGTCGCGCTCGCCGCCGGCGGGCTGGTCCTCGCCCGCGGACGGCGCTGGCCCGCGATGGGCCGGCGCTACGAGCGCGCGCCGGGTGCGGCCGCGCCCGCCCCGGCCCGGGCCCGCACCGACGAGGACCGGGCGCTCGACGCCTGGCGCGCGCTGGACCGCGGCGACGACCCGACCGACGACCCCACCGACGACCCGGCCGACGACCCGGCGCCCGGCCCGCCGGGCCGTCATCGCTAGGGTGTGACGACCGTTCCGGCGGGGGCCGGGACCCCCGACGACCAGCAGCGAGGAGGCGGTGTGACCGTCCTCGACGACATCGTCGCCGGCGTCCGCGAGGACGTCGCGGCGCGCGAGGCGGCCACCCCCCTGGCCGAGGTGAAGGCCGCCGCCCGCGACGCCCGCCCCGCGCTCGACGCGCTCGCCGCGCTGCGCGAGCCCGGCGTGGGCGTCATCGCCGAGGTCAAGCGGCGCAGTCCCAGCAAGGGCGCGCTCGCCGACATCCCCGACCCCGCGGTGCTCGCCCGGCAGTACGCCGCAGGCGGCGCCCGGGTGATCAGCGTGCTCACCGAGCGGCGCCGCTTCGGCGGCTCGCACGCCGACCTGGCCGCGGTCCGCGCCGCCGTCGACGTGCCGGTGCTGTGCAAGGACTTCGTCGTCAGCAGCTACCAGGTGCACGAGGCCCGGGCCCACGGCGCCGACGTCGTCCTGCTCATCGTCGCCGCGCTCGAGCAGAACGCGCTGCTCGGGCTGCTCGAGCGGGTCGAGTCCCTCGGCATGACGGCGCTGGTCGAGGTGCACACCGAGGCCGAGGCCGACCGCGCGCTGTCCGCCGGCGCCTCGGTGATCGGCGTCAACGCCCGGGACCTCACCACCCTCGAGATCGACCTGGGCACCTTCGAGCGGATCGCGCCCGGGCTGCCCTCGGGCGTGGTCAAGGTCGCCGAGTCCGGCGTGCGCGGCCCGCGCGAGCTCATCGCCTACGCCGCGGCCGGCGCCGACGCCGTGCTGGTCGGCGAGGGCCTGGTCACCGCCGGCGACGCCCGCCAGGCGGTCGCCGACCTGGTCACCGCCGGCTCGCACCCGGCCGTGCCGCGCACGACCCGCTAGACCTCGGCCTCGCTGCAGGGTCCCGCCGCGAGCCTGCGAGGGGCGGGGGGCAGCGAGGTCCTTAGGCTGGGCGCATGACCAGCAGCGCCGTGCACCCGCCCGAGGACCGACTCGCCCCGGCGCGTCCGTCCTGGCCGGATCCCACGGGCCACTTCGGCGTCTTCGGTGGCCGCTTCGTGCCCGAGGCGCTGATCGCCGCGCTCGACGAGCTGACCGAGGCCTACGAGACGATGCGCGTCGACCCGGCCTTCCTCGCCGAGTTCGCCGCCCTCCAGCGCGACTACACCGGCCGGCCCAGCCCGATCACGGAGGTGCCCCGGTTCGCCGAGCACGCCGGCGGCGCTCGGGTCCTGCTCAAGCGCGAGGACCTCAACCACACCGGCTCGCACAAGATCAACAACGTGCTGGGCCAGGCGCTGCTCACCAGGCGGATCGGCAAGCAGCGGGTCATCGCCGAGACCGGCGCCGGCCAGCACGGCGTCGCCACCGCCACGGCCGCGGCGCTCATGGGGCTGTCCTGCACGGTCTACATGGGCGAGGAGGACACCCGCCGCCAGGCGCTCAACGTCGCCCGCATGCGGCTGCTCGGCGCCGAGGTCGTGCCGGTGACCACCGGCTCGCGCACCCTCAAGGACGCCATCAACGAGGCGTTCCGCGACTGGGTGACCAACGTCGAGACCACCAACTACGTCTTCGGCACCGTCGCCGGGCCCCACCCGTTCCCGGCGATGGTCCGCGACTTCCAGCGCGTCATCGGCGACGAGGCCCGGGCGCAGGTGCTGGAGCGGGAGGGCCGGCTGCCCGACGCCGTGCTGGCCTGCGTGGGCGGCGGGTCCAACGCAATCGGCATCTTCACCGCGTTCGTCCCCGACGAGGGGGTCCGCCTGCTGGGGCTGGAGGCCGGCGGCGACGGCGTCGACACCGGCCGGCACGCGGCCACCATCACCGGCGGCTCGCCCGGCGTGCTACACGGCGCCCGCTCCTACCTGCTGCAGGACGACAACGGGCAGACGATCGAGTCGCACTCGATCAGCGCCGGCCTGGACTACCCGGGCGTGGGCCCCGAGCACAGCTTCCTCCACGACATCGGCCGCGCCGAGTACCGCCCGGTCACCGACGCCGAGGCGATGGAGGCCTTCGCGCTGCTGTGCCGCACCGAGGGCATCATCCCGGCGATCGAGTCCGCGCACGCCCTGGCCGGGGCGCTCGTCCTCGGCCGGGAGCTGGGGCCGGACGCGCTGCTGCTGGTGAACCTGTCCGGCCGCGGCGACAAGGACGTCGAGACGGCGTCGCGCTGGTTCGGCCTCGGCGACCGCGAGCACGTCGAGCCCGGCGCCGGCATGGACACCGACCAGCGGCCCACCGAGGGCGCGGTCAGCAACGACGAGGCCGTCCCCGGTCGGGACGCGGGGGAGTCGGCATGAGCCTGCTCGCCGACCGCATCGCCGCCGCCCGGGCCGAGGGCCGCGCCGCGCTGATCGCCTACCTGCCGGTGGGGTACCCCGACGTCGACACCTCGATCGAGGCGATGGTCGCGGCCATCGAGGGGGGCGCGGACGCCCTCGAGGTCGGGGTCCCGTACTCCGACCCCGGCATGGAGGGTCCGGTCATCCAGGAGGCCATGGACGTGGCCGTCCGGGCGGGCGTCGGGCTGCGCCACGTGCTGCCGGCCGTGCGGGCGGTCGCCGCGGCCGGCGGGGTGCCCGTGGTGATGAGCTACTGGAACCCGATCGAGCGCTACGGCGTCGACCGGTTCGCCGACGACCTGGCCGCCGCGGGGGGAGCGGGGGCGATCACGCCCGACCTCATCCCCGACGAGGCGGGGCCCTGGCTGGCCGCCACCGACCGCACCGGCCTCGACCGGGTCTTCCTGGTCGCCCCGTCGTCCACCGACGCCCGGCTGGCCGCCACGGTCGCGGCGTCCCGCGGCTTCGTCTACGCCGCCTCCACCATGGGGGTCACGGGCACCCGCGCCACGGTCAGCACGGCCGCCGGCGAACTGGTCGCCCGCACCCGCCCGCTGGCCGGGGACCTGCCGATCTGCGTCGGGCTCGGTGTCTCCAACGGCGACCAGGCCGCCGAGGTGGCCGGCTTCGCCGACGGCGTCATCGTGGGCTCGGCCTACGTCCGCGAGATGCTCGACGGGCGCGGCGCGGAGGGGGTCCGGGCCCTCTCGGCCGAGCTGGCCGAGGGCGTCCGCCGGCGCGCCGGGGTGCCCTCGTGAGCGTCCTCGCGGCGATCCCCAGCCCCGCGCAGGGGACCTGGTACCTCGGCCCGCTCCCGCTGCGGGCCTACGCGCTCTGCATCATCGCCGGCATCGTCGCCGCCTGCTGGATCGCCGAGCGGCGCTGGGTGGCCCGCGGCGGGCGGCCCGGGGAGGTCCTCGACATCGCCATGTGGGCGGTGCCCTTCGGGATCCTCGGGGGCCGGCTCTACCACGTGCTCACCACGCCCCAGCCCTACTTCGGCGAGGGCGGCGACCCGCTGCGGGCGTTCGCCGTCTGGGAGGGCGGCCTCGGCATCTGGGGCGCGATCGCCCTCGGCGGCGTCGGCGCGTGGATCGCCTGCCGCCGCCGCGGCATCCCGCTGCCGGCCTTCGCCGACGCCGCCGCCCCCGGCCTGCTGGTCGCCCAGGCCATCGGCCGCCTCGGCAACTGGTTCAACCAGGAGCTCTTCGGCCGGCCGACGACGCTGCCGTGGGCGCTGGAGATCGACCCGGTCCACCGGCCCGACGGCTACGAGGCGTTCGCCACGTTCCACCCGACGTTCCTCTACGAGCTGCTGTGGAACCTCGCCGCGGCCGCCGTCGTCGTGTGGGCCGACCGCCGCTTCCGGCTCTCCCACGGCCGGGCGTTCGCCCTCTACGTCGCCCTGTACTGCGCCGGCCGGCTGTGGATCGAGATCCTGCGCATCGACGACGCCAACCGCGTCCTCGGCGTCCGGCTCAACGTGGTCACCTGCATCGTGGTCGGCGTGCTCGCCGTCGCCTACATGGTCTGGCAGCGCGGCCGGCCGCGGGAGGTCCTCGACCGGGCAGGGAACACCGACGCCGGCGCCCCCGACGCCGGGGACGGCACCGCCGACGACGTCGGCGAGGCCCCCGCCGGCACCGACGCGCCCGGCGCCCGGCGGTCGGGGGACCGCCCCTCCGGCACGCCGGGAGCACCCTGACCGGACGCGCGCCGGACACCCTCCGGACGGGTGAGCGCCGCGTTACGGCTGTGTACCCTCCTGTGCAGACTCCCAGTGATCCTGGGTCGTCCCACGTGTCGGAACCGGGCCAGCGCTGCCCCGCGGACGACGACCCCGCGGCACCATCCGCGGGGCCGCGAGCTCAGCCGGTCCGGGCACACCGTGTCCGCCGGACGCCGGCTCACCGCAGCCCTCGGCTGCTCTCCGCCCCCCTGACCACCGGCCGTGCCCCCGCGCCGTCCTCCCCACGAGGCCGGCGCGGAAGCCGACGACGGGAGTGACCATGTCCGGGTCCCGCACCCCCGCCCCCCGCACCACCGCCGGCCCGGCCGTGCCGTTCTCGGCCACCCCGCCGGCCACCGGTCTCTACGACCCGGCCAACGACTCGGACGCCTGCGGTGTCGCCTTCGTGGCCGATGCCCGCGGCCGCCGGTCCCGCGCGATCGTGGCCGCCGGCCTGACCGCGCTGCACAACCTCGACCACCGCGGCGCCGCCGGCTCCGAGCCGAACTCCGGGGACGGCGCGGGCATCCTGACCCAGGTGCCCGACGCGCTGCTGCGGGCCGTCGTCGACTTCGACCTGCCGCCGCTGGGGGAGTACTCGGTCGGCATCGCCTTCCTGCCCCTCGACGCCGACGAGCGGGCCGCCCGCCAGGCCGACGTCGCGCGGATCGCGGCCGAGGAGGGCCTGACCGTCCTCGGCTGGCGCGACGTGCCCGTCGACCCCGACGGCGCCGACCTCGGTCCCACCGCCCGGGCGGTCATGCCGCACTTCGCCCAGCTGTTCGTCGCCGAGACGATGGGCGCCCGCGCCGACGCCTCCGCCTTCGGCGGCACGGTGGCCCCGAACGGCGTCACCCGGCTGGAGCGGCGCTCCTTCGTGCTGCGCAAGCGGGCCGAGCGGGAGGCCCGCGAGGCGGGCAGCTCGCTGTACGTGGTCTCGCTGTCCTCGCGCACCCTCACCTACAAGGGCATGCTCACCACCGACCAGCTGCCCGCGTTCTTCCCCGACCTGCGCGACGAGCGCTACGAGTCGGCGATCGCGCTGGTGCACAGCCGGTTCTCCACGAACACCTTCCCGAGCTGGCCGCTGGCCCACCCGTTCCGGTTCATCGCCCACAACGGCGAGATCAACACGATCAAGGGCAACCGGAACCGGATGCGCGCCCGCGAGGCCAAGCTCGAGACCGAGCTGTTCGACGGTCCCGCGGGCCCGGCCGCCGAGCTCGGCCTGGAGCGCATCTTCCCGGTGACCGCGAGCGACTTCAGCGACTCGGCCACCTTCGACGAGGTGCTCGAGCTGCTGCACCTGTCGGGCCGCTCGCTGCCGCACGCGGTGCTGATGATGATCCCGGAGGCGTGGGAGAACCACGACGAGATGGACCCGGCCCGCCGGGCCTTCTACCGGTTCCACTCCTCGATCATGGAGCCCTGGGACGGGCCGGCCTGCGTCGCGTTCACCGACGGCACGCTGATCGGCGCCGTCCTCGACCGCAACGGCCTGCGCCCGGGCCGCTGGTGGCGCACCCGGGACGACCTCGTCGTCCTGGCCAGCGAGGCCGGCGTGCTCGACATCCCGCCCGGCGACGTCGTCGCCAAGGGCCGGCTGCAGCCGGGCCGGATGTTCCTCGTCGACACCGCCTCCGGGCAGCTGGTCTCCGACGAGGAGGTCAAGGGCGCCCTCGCCACCGAGCACCCCTACGAGGACTGGCTGCACGCCGGGCTGGTGCACCTGCCCTCGCTGCCCGAGCGGCGGCGCGCGCGGCCCAGCCACGAGTCGGTCGTGCGCCGCCAGCAGCTGTTCGGCTACACCGAGGAGGAGCTGCGCCTCCTGCTCACCCCGATGGCCGCCAGCGGTGCCGAGCCGATCGGCTCGATGGGCACCGACACCCCGATCGCGGCGCTGTCGGACCGCTCCCGGCAGCTCTACGACTACTTCGGGCAGCTGTTCGCCCAGGTGACCAACCCGCCGCTGGACGCCATCCGCGAGGAGCTGGTGACCAGCCTGGGCCGCACCTTCGGCCCCGAGCAGAACCTGCTGTCGGCCACCGCGGCCTCCTGCCGGCAGGTGTACCTGCCCTACCCGGTCATCGACAACGACGAGCTGGCCAAGATCCTGCACATCGACGACGACGGCGACCTGCCCGGCTTCGCCGCCGTCCGGATCACCGGCCACTACGACGTCACCGGCGGCGGCCCCGCGCTGGTCGAGGCGATCGAGCAGCTGCGGACCAAGGTCAGCAAGGCGATCTCCGCCGGCGCCCGGATCATCGTGCTCTCCGACCGCGACTGCGACGAGCGCCGCGCCCCCATCCCGTCGCTGCTGATGACCGCCGCCGTCCACCACCACCTGGTGCGCGAGCGGACCCGCATGGAGGTCGGCCTGGTCGTCGAGTCCGGCGACTGCCGCGAGGTGCACCACGTGGCGCTGCTGCTCGGCTACGGCGCGGCCGCGGTCAACCCCTACCTGGCGTTCGAGTCCATCGAGGACCTCATCCGCGACGGCGCCCTCACCGGCGTCCAGCCCGCGCAGGCCGTGCGCAACGTCGTCAAGGCGCTGGGCAAGGGCGTGCTCAAGGTGATGAGCAAGATGGGCATCAGCACCGTCGGCTCGTACACGATGGCGCAGATCTTCGAGGCGGTCGGCCTGTCGCAGGACGTCGTCGACGAGTACTTCACCGGCACGTCGTGTCCCCTCGGCGGCGTCGGCATGGACGTGCTCGCCGAGGAGGTCGCCATGCGGCACCGGCGGGCCTACCCGGAGAACCCGACCGAGCGGGCGCACCGCCGGCTGGAGACCGGCGGGGAGTACCAGTGGCGCCGCGAGGGCGAGGTGCACCTGTTCAACCCCGAGACGGTGTTCCTCCTCCAGCACTCCACCCGCTCGCGGCAGTACGAGGTCTTCGAGCGGTACACGCAGACGGTCGACCAGCTGTCGGAGGAGGCGGCCACCCTGCGCGGCCTGTTCTCCATCCGGAAGAGCGTGCGCCCGCCGGTGCCGATCGAGGAGGTCGAGCCGGCGAGCGAGATCGTCAAGCGGTTCCAGACCGGCGCGATGAGCTACGGCTCGATCTCCCAGGAGGCGCACGAGACCCTCGCCATCGCGATGAACCGCCTGGGCGGGCGGTCCAACACCGGCGAGGGCGGCGAGGACCCCGACCGGTACGTGCCCGACCCCAACGGCGACCTGCGCCGCTCGGCGATCAAGCAGGTGGCCAGCGGCCGCTTCGGCGTGACCAGCGAGTACCTGGTCAACTCCGACGACATCCAGATCAAGATGGCGCAGGGCGCCAAGCCCGGCGAGGGCGGCCAGCTGCCCGGCGGCAAGGTCTACCCGTGGGTGGCCCGCACCCGGCACTCGACCCCCGGCGTCGGCCTGATCAGCCCGCCGCCGCACCACGACATCTACTCGATCGAGGACCTCAAGCAGCTCATCCACGACCTGAAGAACGCCAACGACCAGGCGCGGGTCAACGTCAAGCTGGTCGCCGAGGTCGGCGTCGGGACGGTCGCGGCCGGGGTCAGCAAGGCCCACGCCGACGTCGTGCTCATCTCCGGGCACGACGGCGGCACCGGTGCCGCGCCGCTGACCTCGCTCAAGCACGCCGGCTCGCCGTGGGAGCTGGGCCTGGCCGAGACACAGCAGACGCTGCTGGCCAACGGCCTGCGCGACCGGATCGTGGTGCAGGTCGACGGGCAGATGAAGACCGGCCGCGACGTCGTCGTCGCGATGCTGCTCGGCGCCGAGGAGTACGGCTTCGCCACCGCCCCGCTGGTCGTGTCCGGCTGCATCATGATGCGGGTCTGCCACCTCGACACCTGCCCGGTCGGCGTCGCCACGCAGAACCCGGAGCTGCGCAAGCGGTTCACCGGGCGGCCGGAGTTCGTGGTCACCTTCTTCGAGTTCCTCGCCGAGCAGGTGCGCGCCTACCTCGCCGAGCTCGGCTTCCGCTCGGTCGACGAGGCGGTCGGCCACGTCGAGCTGCTCGACACCCGGCAGGCGGTCGACCACTGGAAGGCCCGCGGGCTGGACCTGTCGCGGATGCTGGCCCTGCCCGAGCTGCCCGAGGGCACGCCGCGGCGGGCGGTCCGCCCGCAGGACCACGGGCTCGACGTCGCCCTCGACCAGACGCTGGTCCAGCTGTGCGAGGGCGCGCTGCTCGACGCCCGCCCGGTGCGCCTCGAGCTGCCGGTGCGCAACGTCAACCGCACCGTCGGCACGATGCTCGGCTCGATGGTCACCCGCCGCTTCGGCGGCGAGGGCCTGCCCGACGACACCATCGACCTGACCTTCACCGGGTCGGCCGGCCAGTCCTTCGGCGCGTTCCTGCCGCGCGGGGTCACCATGCGGCTGTTCGGCGACGCCAACGACTACGTCGGCAAGGGCCTCTCCGGCGGGCGGATCGTGGTCCGCCCGGCCCGCGAGGCCCCCTTCGCCGCCGAGGACAACGTCATCGCCGGCAACGTCATCGGCTACGGCGCGACCTCCGGCGAGATCTTCCTGCGCGGGCGCGTCGGCGAGCGGTTCTGCGTGCGCAACTCCGGCGCGCTGGCCGTCGTCGAGGGCGCCGGCGACCACGCGCTGGAGTACATGACCGGCGGGCGCGCGGTGGTCCTCGGGCCCACCGGGCGCAACGTCGCGGCCGGCATGTCCGGCGGGGTGGGCTACGTCCTCGACCTCGCCCGCCACCGGGTCAACCCCGAGATGGTCGACGTCGAGCCGCTCGACGGCGAGTCCTCCCAGTGGCTGCGCGACGTCCTGGTCCGGTACCACGCCGCGACCGAGTCGCCGGTCGCCGCCGCGCTGCTGGCCGACTGGGGCCGGTGGTCGGAGCAGTTCAGCGTGATCATGCCGCGCGACTACCGCCGCGCGCTCGAGGCCCGGCGCGCCGCCGAGGCCGCCGGGACCGATGTCGACCGAGCAGTGATGGAGGCCGCACGTGGCTGACTCCACGGGGTTCCTGAAGTACGAGCGGGCCCTGCCGCCCCGGCGGCCGGTGGACGTCCGCATCCTCGACTGGAAGGACGTCTACCTCTCCCGGCAGAACGGCGAGGACGGCGTCTACCCGGTCGCGGCACTGCGCCAGCAGGCCGCCCGGTGCATGGACTGCGGCATCCCGTTCTGCCACCACGGCTGCCCGCTGGGCAACCTGATCCCGGAGTGGAACGACCTGGCCCGCCGCGACGACTGGCGCGACGCCATCGAGCGGCTGCACGCGACCAACAACTTCCCGGAGTTCACCGGGAAGCTGTGCCCCGCCCCCTGCGAGGGCGCCTGCGTGCTCAACCTGCAGGACTCCCCGGTGACGATCAAGCAGATCGAGTGGGAGATCATCGACCAGGCCTTCGAGCGCGGCTACGTCGAGCCGCAGGCCCCGGCCGAGCGGACCGGGAAGTCGGTCGCCGTCGTCGGGTCCGGCCCGGCCGGCCTGGCCGCCGCCCAGCAGCTCACCCGGGCCGGGCACGACGTCACCGTCTTCGAGCGCGCCGACCGGATAGGCGGCCTGCTCCGCTACGGCATCCCCGAGTTCAAGATGGAGAAGTCCGTCCTGGACCGGCGGCTGGACCAGATGCGCGCCGAGGGCACCCGATTCGTCACCGGGGTCGAGGTCGGCGGCAGCGGCGAGGGGGACCTGTCGGCCGAGCAGCTGTGCGCCGAGTACGACGCCGTCGTCCTCGCCGCGGGCGCCACCGTCGGCCGCGACCTGCCCGTGCCCGGCCGGGAGCTCGAGGGCATCCACCTCGCCATGGAGTTCCTGCCCTTCGGCAACCGGCAGGCGCTCGGCGAGCTCGACAACCCGCCGATCACCGCGAAGGGCAAGGACGTCGTCATCATCGGCGGCGGTGACACCGGCGCGGACTGCCTGGGCACCTCGCACCGGCAGGGCGCCCGGTCGGTGACCCAGCTGGAGATCATGCCGGCGCCGCCGGAGCGGCGGGCCGAGGGCAACCCCTGGCCGACCTACCCGATGATCATGCGGGTCTCCTCGGCGCACGAGGAGGGCGGCGAGCGGCTGTACTCGGTCAACACCGAGCGCTTCCTGGGTCATGAGGAGGGCCCCGCCCAGGGCCGCGTGCGCGCGCTGGTGCTGCACGAGGTCGAGCGGGTCGAGGGCCGGTTCCAGAAGGTGGAGGGCACCGAGCGCGAGCTGCCCGCCCAGCTGGTGCTGCTGGCCATGGGCTTCACCGGCGCCCAGCGCGAGGGCCTGGTGGAGACCCTGGGCCTGGAGATGGACGCCCGGGGCAACGTCGCCCGCGACGACGAGTTCATGGCGAGCGTGCCCGGCGTCTTCGTCGCCGGCGACGTCGGCCGCGGCCAGTCACTCATCGTGTGGGCGATCGCCGAGGGCCGCGCCGCCGCCGGCGCCGCCGACGCGTGGCTGACCGGCAGCTCCATGCTGCCCCGGCCGGTCACCCCGACCGCGGTCGCGCTCCGCTGACGGCTCCGGAGGCCGGGTCCCGCGACACCGCGGGACCCGGCCCGGACGCCGCTGGAGCGACCGTTAGCGTTCCTGGCATGTCCCGCCGCGCGAAGATCGTCTGCACCCTGGGTCCGGCCACCAGCTCCCTGGAGCAGATCACCGCCCTCGTCGAGTCCGGGATGGACGTCGCCCGGCTCAACTTCAGCCACGGGTCGCACGCCGACCACGAGGTGGCCTACCAGCGCGTGCGCCAGGCCTCCGACGCCACCGGGCACGCCGTCGCCATCCTCGCCGACCTGCAGGGCCCCAAGATCCGCCTCGGCACCTTCGCCGACGGCCCGGTCACCTGGGTCACCGGCAGCCGGGTCTGCATCACCGTCGAGGACGTCGAGGGCACCGCCGAGCGGGTCTCCACCACCTACAAGGGCCTGGCCAACGACGCCCGGGTGGGCGACCGGCTGCTGGTCGACGACGGCAAGCTCGCGCTGACGGTCGTCGGCATCGACGGTCCCGACGTGTGGTGCCTGGTCGTCGAGGGCGGCGAGGTCTCCAACAACAAGGGCCTGTCGCTGCCCGGGGTCGCCGTCAGCGTCCCGGCGCTGTCGGAGAAGGACGAGGAGGACCTGCGCTTCGCCCTGCACCTGTCGGTCGACTTCGTGGCGCTGTCGTTCGTCCGCTCGCCGGCCGACGTCGAGCTGGTGCGCGACATCATGCGCCAGGAGGACGTGCACCTGCCGGTCATCGCCAAGCTGGAGAAGCCCGAGGCGGTGGCCAACCTGGAGGCCATCGTCGAGGCCTTCGACGGGGTCATGGTGGCCCGCGGCGACCTCGGCGTGGAGCTGGCGCTGGAGCAGGTGCCGCTGGTGCAGAAGCGCGCCGTGCAGGCCGCCCGCGAGCGCAACAAGCCGGTCATCGTGGCCACCCAGATGCTCGAGTCGATGATCGTCAACTCCCGGCCCACCCGCGCGGAGGCCTCCGACGTCGCCAACGCCGTCCTGGACGGCGCGGACGCGGTCATGCTCTCGGGGGAGACCTCGGTGGGCCGCTACCCGGTCGGCGCCGTCCGCACGATGGAGCGGATCATCGCCGCGGTCGAGGGCGACGACCGGTGGGTGCCCGAGCTGACCCGCCGCTCGCGGTCCCGGTCCGGGGCGATCGTGCGCGCCGCCCGCGACATCGGCGAGGCGCTCGACGTCAAGGCGCTGGCCACCTTCACCCAGACCGGCGAGACCGCCCGCCGGCTGGCCGCGCTGCACCCCCGCCAGCCGCTGCTGGCCTTCACCGTCGACGCCCGCGTGCGCAGCCAGCTCGCGCTGTCCTGGGGCGTGGAGACCTTCCTCGTGCCCTCCGTCGAGCACACCGACGACATGGTCGACCAGGTCGACTTCTCGCTGCTGTCGATCGGACGGCTGCGGGTCGGCGACCGGGTGGTCGTCGTCGCCGGCAGCCCGCCGAACACGGTGGGCTCGACCAACCTCATCCGGGTCCACGAAGTCGGCACCGACTCGTGAGCTCCGGCGGGACCCAGGCCGCCGTCCTCATGAGTGTCCTCGACCTCGAGGAGCGCTCACCCGACCTGTTCGTGGGGCAGACGCCGAGCACCCGGCTGCAGCGGATCTTCGGCGGCCAGGTCGCCGCGCAGGCGCTCATGGCCGCCGTGCGCACGGTGCCGGCCGCGCGGGGGGTGCACTCGCTGCACTCGTACTTCCTGCGGCCCGGTGACCCGAACGAGGAGCTGCGCTACACCGTCGAGCGGATCCGCGACGGCCGGTCGTTCTCGACCCGCCGGGTCATCGCCTGCCAGCGGCGCCGCGGCGAGGACGTCGGCGTCTTCGCGCTGACCGCCGACTTCCACGCCGGGGAGGCCGCCGTCGTCACGCACGCCCGGCCGATGCCCGACGTGCCCGGCCCCGAGGACCTGCCCTCCCTCGCCGACCACGCCGCGGGCCACGGCGCCCTGGCCGCCCCGGCGCTGGAGATCAGCCGGGCGGTGGAGCAGCGGCCGCTGGGCAACCCGTTCGCCCCCGACCCGAAGACACCGCCGCGCACCCAGTCCCACGCGTGGTTCCGGGTGACCGGGCGCCTGCCCGACGACGCCGGCGTGCACGCGGCCGCGCTGACCTTCGCCACCGACCTGACGCTGCTCTCGGCCGGGCTGGCGCGGGTCGGCGGCGGGTGGGGCGGCCGCTACGTCGGGTCCAGCCTCGACCACGCCGTCTGGTTCCACGCGCCGGTGCAGGCCGACGAGTGGTTCCTCTACGAGACCGACAGCCCGGCGGCCACCGCCGGCCGCGCGCTGTGCTTCGGCAGCATCTGGGCCGCCGACGGCACCCACGTGGCCACGGTGGCCCAGGAGGGGCTCATCCGGTCACTGGGGGAGTGACGGCGGCGGGGGCGGCCTCCTCCTCGTGGGTCTCGTCGTCGGTCCCCTCGTCGCTCTCCACCGCGCGCAGGACCGCCAGGCGCTGGGCCTCGCGCTCGGCCTCGACGGCCCGCTCGGCCTCGGCGCGGCGCTCGGCGTCGGCACGGGCCCGCTCGGCGGCGGCCTCGGCGAAGTCGTCGGCGAGCCAGTCGTGGCCCCCGCACAGCAGCGCCCACGCCCGCTCGACGTGTGCCCGCGTCGTCGTCGGCGCCCCGACGGCCACCCGCAGCACCACCTGGCCGCGCACGGTCGTGTGGGTCAGGAACACCTCGCCGCCGTCGTTGAGCCGCTCGAGCAGCGTCATGGTCGCGACGTCGGCGTCGACGTCGGCGGGCCACCGCGGCCGCAGGCACACCAGCGACAGCGGGTGCGGGACGACGACGTCGAAGCGGTCGTCGGCCTCGGCCCAGCCGGCCAGCTCCTGGGCCAGGGCGACGCCGGAGCGGACGTGCGCCCGCAGCCCCTCGGCGCCGTACCAGCGCAGCACCGCCCACAGCTTGAGCGCGCGGAACCGGCGGCCCAGCTCGATCTGCCAGTCGCGGTAGTCGACCACCGCGCCGGCCTCGGTGGCGGCGTTGCGCAGGTACTCGGGGAGGATCCCCAGCGCCCCGGTCAGCGCCGCCCGGTCGGCGACCCAGAACAGCGTCGCGTCGAAGCCGGTGAGCAGCCACTTGTGCGCGTCGGTGGTGTAGCTGTCGGCCTCCTCGACGCCGGCCTGCAGGTGCCGCAGCTCCGGGGCGAGGGCGCTGACCCCGGCGTAGGCGGCGTCGACGTGCAGCCACGCGCCGTACCGGCGGCAGATCGGGCCGATCTCGGCGAGCGGGTCGACCGCGGTGGTCGACGTCGTGCCGACCGTCGCGCAGACCAGCACCGGGCGGAAGCCGCGCTGCGTGTCCCGCTCCAGCCGGGCCGCGAGCGCGGCGGGGCGCATCCCGAGGTCGCCGTCGACCTCGACGATCCGGACGGCGTCGCTGCCGAGGCCGGCGATCCGCACCGCCTTCTCCATCGACGAGTGGGTCTCGGAGGAGACGTAGACGGTGTACTCGTCGGGCCGCACGCCGTGCCGGACGGTGCCGCCGCCGCTGGCCCGGTGCAGCGCGGCCAGCAGCGCGACGAGGTTGGCCCCGGAGCTGGAGTCCTGGACGACGCCGCCCCCGGTGCCGGTGGACCGGAACGTCTCGGGCAGGCCCAGCAGGTCGGCCAGCCAGTCCAGGACGTGCTGCTCGAGCTCGGTGGCCGCCGGGCTGGTCACCCAGGACATGCCCTGCACGCCCAGGCCCGCCGAGATCAGGTCGCCGAGGACGGAGGGGCCGGAGGTGTTGGCCGGGAAGTAGGCGAGGAAGCCCGGGTGCTGCCAGTGGGTGACCCCGGGGAGGACGATGCTCTCCAGGTCGGCCAGCACGGCGGAGAAGGGCTCACCCTGCTCGGGGGCCGACGGCGGCAGCGCTGCGCGCACGTCACCCGGCGCCACCCGCGAGCGGACGGGGAACGACTCCAGCCGCGACCAGTAGTCGGCGATCCAGTCGACCACCTCGTGACCGTGCTGCCGGAACTGCTCGGGGGTCATGTGGGGGACGGGCTCGCTCACCCCGATACCGTATTGCCCGCGACGAGCGGGCCCCGGAGGGGTTACCCGCGACGAGTGGGCCCGGAGGGGTCCGCGAGGAGCGAGGCGGCGCAGGACGAGGACGCCGGGACGCGAGCCGCCCTGCGAGGCGGTGTGAGGAGCGGGACCCGGAGGGTCCCCGACGAACACCAGGGAGGGCTCCGCAGGGTTCGGGGACGGCACGTGGCCGCGGTGGTCGTCCGGAGGACGACTGTCGATCACGGTGCCCCCGGTGCGACTCGAACGCACACTGCGCGGGTTTTGAATCCGCTCCCTCTGCCGATTGGGGTACGGGGGCCGGCCACCGCGACCGGGATCACGGCGCCGCCAGCGTAACCGGGCGGCTGCTCCCGGTTCCCGTCGCTAGGCTCTGCGCCCGTGAGCAGCGAGCCGACCCGGGTCCTGATCGCCGAGGACGAGGCCCTCATCCGCCTCGACCTCAAGGAGATGCTCGAGGAGGAGGGCTACGTCGTCGTCGCCGAGGCCGGCGACGGCCAGACCGCCGTCGACCGGTCCCGCGAGCTGACCCCCGACCTGGTCATCCTCGACATCCAGATGCCCGTGCTCGACGGGCTGGCCGCCGCCGAGCAGATCGCCTCGGACCGCATAGCGCCGGTCATCGTGCTGACCGCGTTCAGCCAGCGCGAGCTCGTCGAGCGGGCCCGTGACGCCGGCGCCATGGCCTACCTGGTCAAGCCGTTCTCCAAGAACGACCTGGTGCCGGCGATCGAGGTCGCGCGCGCCCGGTTCGCCGAGATCTCCGCCCTCGACGGGGAGGTGCGCACGCTCGAGGAGCGGCTGGAGGCGCGCAAGGTCGTGGAGCGGGCGAAGGGCCGGCTGATGGCCGAGCAGGGGATGACCGAGGCCGAGGCCTTCCGCTCCATCCAGCGCGGCGCGATGAACGAGCGGACGTCGATGAAGGCACTGGCCGAGCGCATCCTGGCCGCCGACGCGACACCGGCGGAGGGAACACCCTCCTGAGTGACACGCGGGGGCCGTGAGCAACGGAGCAGGTCACGACCTCGTCACGGTCTCCGCTCGTGCACTTCCGCTCACTGTGGCAGCGGTTACCTTCTGCGGACTGACGGGGCCGGTGCGTCCGCGCCCGGCCCGCCGCCACGACGTACGACAACTGGGAGTTTCTGGATGCGCACGCGTACCTACGCCCGCAGCATCGCCGTCATGTCCGCCGCCCTCATCGTCCTCACCGCCTGCGGTGGCGGCGAGGAGGACACCGGCGGGGACTCCGGCGGCGGCGGTGACGCCGCGGGCAGCGGTGAGAAGCAGGTCAACATCTACGGCACCGACGGCAACATGGGTAACGCCCTCGCTGAGGACTTCTCCGAGGAGGGCGCCCTCGCCGGGATGAGCGGCACGACGCCGCTCACCGACCTGGGCTCGGAGTTCACCGACCGTCTGCTCGAGGTCGACCCCGCCCTGCAGGACTACAACTACGCGGGTGAGACCTACGACGCGGTGGTCCTCACCGCGCTGGCCGCACAGGCAGCGGGCACCAACGACGCCAACGTCTTCAAGGCCTACGTCAACGGCATCACCACCGGCGGCGACAAGTGCACCGACTTCGCCGGCTGCCTGGAGATCATCAACAACGGCGGCAACGTCGACTACGACGGCATCTCCGGTCCGCTGGCCTTCACCGACGCCGGTGAGCCGGCCGCGGCGAGCTTCGCTCTGCTGCAGTTCGGCGAGGACAACGCGCTCGACGACTCCGCCACGGAGTACGTCATCGCCGGGGACGAGGCCAACGCCTCGACCGACGAGGGCCCGGCGTACGCGCCGGCCGGCACGACCGGCGAGCAGCTGGTCATCGGCACCCTGCTGCCGCTGACCGGTGACCTCGCCTTCCTCGGCCCGCCGGAGGTCGCGGGCGCCCGCCTCGCCGTCCAGGAGATCAACGCCGCCGGCGGCGTCCTCGGCCAGGAGGTCCGCCTCGAGGAGGGCGACTCGGGCGACGCCACGACCGACACCGCCACCCAGACCGCTGACCGCCTGCTGCAGGCCGGCGTCAACGCGATCGTCGGTGCGGCGTCCTCGACCGTCAGCCTCAACGTGATCGACCGGATCACCGCGGCGGGCGTCATGCAGATCAGCCCGGCGAACACGTCGGACCAGTTCACGACCTACAACGACAACGGCCTGTACTTCCGCACCGCGCCGCCGGACGTCCTGCAGGCTCGTGCCCTCGCCGACCTGATCGCCGCTGACGGCAACAACACCGTCGGGATCCTGGCCCGTAACGACGCCTACGGCAACGGCCTCGCCGAGAACACCCGCAACAACCTGCTCTCGGGCGGCCTCAGCGAGGACCAGGTCGTCAGCATCATCTACGACCCGAACGCCGCCAACTTCGACACCGAGGTGCAGGAGATGGTGGACCTCAACCCGGACGCGATCGTCGTCATCGGCTTCGACGAGTCCGCCCGGATCATCCAGGGTCTGAACGAGAACGGCATCGGCCCGCAGCGCTGACCCGCTGACGGCGCTGTGAGGCCACAGCGCTGACGACAGCACCATCGGCAGCGGCCCGGTACCCCTCACGGGGTGCCGGGCCGCTGTGCTGTCCGGCGGTGCCGGGCCTGGGCGCCACTGCCCGCAGCACGATCGGCTCAGCTGGTCGTGCTGCGTCCTGGGTCTCCGGGGTCGGTGGGGCCGGCGGGCCCGGGGGGGCGCGGGCGCCCCCCCCCGCCCCCGCCGGGGCCGGCCCCCCCCCCCCCACCGCGGAGGGGTTGAGCAAGAGCTACGGCTCGCTCGAGGTGTTCACCGACGTCGACCTCGCCGTCGACCGGGGTGCGCGGGTGGTCGTCCTCGGCCT